>NZ_LGZA01000030.1:0-35981 GCF_001308005.1 Neisseria sp. 74A18 | reverse complement strand
ACCACACCAAAGCCGCAGAGTTTTTAACTGCTGCTTTGGTGTCCCGAAGTTAAAACGAAACTCACATTCTTTCAAGAACAGAGGAAAAGATTTTCGGTCGATTCCGTTGTATTTGCGCAAGACACGTTTCGCCTGATTCCAAAAATTCTCAATGCCGTTGATATGGTTGTGTCGGTCGGCAAACTTTTTGCTGTGATTAATCCTGTGATGGTGAAAACCGCTGACATCCAACACGTCGTAACTGCTCAGGCAGTCCGTATAAACTACGCTATCAGGTGTAATTTTCCTTGTAATAACAGGAAATAAACTTTCCTTTCAGGCATTATTCACTACAACCGTATAAACCTTACCTCCACGTTTAAGGATACCGAAAGCCACCACTTTACCTGCTGCTCCCCTACCGCGCTTTCCTTTACGCTTACCGCCGAAATAGCTCTCATCCAATTCTATAGTGCCCTCAAAAACCTGATCTGCTTCCAAAGCCAAATGATGGCTGATAACAAGACGGATTTTACGGTAGAAGAGAATAGCCGTATTGGGCTGAATACCCAAGATATCGGCAGCAGAACGTGCGGTTACTTCCAATACAAAATATTCAAGCAGTTTTCTTTGCAGACTCTTCTTTAACTTACAGTGGGTTATCTTCATTTTGGCAGCCTATCATGACTGCTAATCTACGTCAGCCCCAAAGTTAATGTGGATTGACTATATTTAAAGCCAATCAGTTTATTTCGCCATCTCGGCAAACACTTCTTTGGCGGTGGCAACGGTTTCGTCTATCAATTCAGGCGTATGTGCCGCCGACATGAAGCAGGCTTCGTAAGCCGAGGGGCCGAACGCCACGCCGCACTCGAGCATGCCGTGGAAGAAGCGTTTGAAATCTTCGATGTTGGAGCGGGTCATGTCGGCATAGCTTTGCGGCGTGCTGTCGGCAAAATAGAGGCCGAACATGCCGCCGACGTAATCGGCGCTGAAAGTAATACCCGCCTCTTTCGAGGCCGTCTGAAAACCGTTAACCAGTTGATCGGTGAGCTTAGCGAGGTTTTCGTAGAAGCCTTCGCGTTGGATGATTTCCAGCGTTTTCAAACCGGCGGCCACGGCCACGGGGTTACCCGACAGCGTGCCTGCCTGATACACGCCGCCGAGCGGGGAGATGCAGGCCATGATGTCTTTGCGGCCGCCGAACGCCGCCAACGGCATGCCGCCGCCGATCACTTTGCCCATGGTGGTTAAGTCGGGTTTGATGCCGTGCAGCGATTGCGCGCCGCCCAATGCCACGCGGAAGCCGGTCATCACTTCGTCGTAAATCAGCACCGCGCCGTGTTGTTCGGTAAGCGAACGCAGGGCTTTGATGAAGTTTTCAGACGGCCTCACCAAGTTCATGTTGCCGGCAAACGGTTCGAGAATCACGCAGGCTATTTCGCTGCCGATTTGGGCGAAGGTTTCTTCGAGTTGGGCGACGTTGTTGTATTCTAAAACCAGCGTGTGTTGGGTGAAATCTGCGGGCACGCCGGCGGAGCTGGGATTGCCGAACGTGAGCAGACCGCTGCCCGCTTTAACCAGCAGGCTGTCGGAATGGCCGTGGTAGCAGCCTTCGAACTTGATGATTTTGTCGCGTTGGGTAAAACCGCGTGCCAAGCGGATGGCACTCATGGTGGCTTCGGTGCCGGAGCTGACGAGGCGCACCTGTTCCACGCTGGGCACGAGTTTGGCGATTTCTTCGGCAATCACGATTTCGCCTTCGGTAGGCGCGCCGAACGACAAACCGCCCAACGCCGCTTCGCGCACGGCTTCAATCACTTCGGGATGGGCGTGGCCGACAATCGCGGGCCCCCACGAGCCTACATAGTCGATATAGCGGGTATCGTTTTCGTCCCAAACATATGCGCCTTGGGCTTTTTTGATGAAGCGCGGCACGCCGCCGACGCTGCCGAATGCGCGCACGGGCGAGTTGACGCCGCCGGGAATGATGGCTTTGGCACGGTTGAACAATGCTTCGTTGCGGTTCATGGGGTTATCCTTTTGTCGAATAGATGTTGGCACAGATATGGTCAATCAACTTAACTTACTGCGGCGTTGCTGTGCCTTAGTTTAAAGAGTGTACCGTCTGCGGCTTGCTGCCTGGCATTAAAATTGAGTTAATTGACTATAAAAGGCCGTCTGAAAAAACGAATGCGTTATTTTAGCAGCTTTGCTTTCAGGCGGCAGGCGATATCCGCCCTTGCATATATCTAAAGAGCGAACCGGCAAAGTAGAGAATGCTGTATCGGAGCAGATGGCAACATGCAGTTAACGGCGCGGCTCGAATGATGCAGCTTGATTGAGTGGTGTGGGTTTGAATCAACAATAATTGATACCCGTAAATTGACCCGCACGAAAATGTGCGGATATTTTTTATAAGCTTTTACAGGCAGTGCATTTTATTTTATGTTGAGTATCGCTGCGTTTAGTTTGTTATGAAATTGATTGCTTATTGCCGAATGTGCGGCTGATAGGTTGAGACCTTTGCAAAACCCCACGCCAACAAACAGCCGGAACATGCTTCATCATGTTCCGGCTGTTTTTGCGTAAAAAGTAGACAAGCTACCCCTAAAGTCCCCTTAAAGTGCCTCATTATGAGGCACTGCCTGAGACCTTTGCAAAACCCCCATCTGCGGCGTATTTCTGCGTTGTGCGCTGCCCGCTCGTTTGCCTATCTATATGATATGTCTGCACTCGCTGTGCTGCTACGCCTTGAACTGCATCCACATCTGAGGGTTTTGCAAAGGTCTCAGGTTGATTAAAAATCGGCCAGCTGCTGTTTCAATGCCATGCTGTTTTCAACCATATTGCCGCAATCTTCGATGAGATGCCCGGTTTCGGCGATTAAAAGATTGGCAGGTCGAACGGCGTGCAGGCTCATGCGGATTTCTGCCGGTGTAAACGGGATTTTGCGGGAAGCGGCAAAAGCTTGGGCGCGTTGGTTGGCTGCTTTCAACATCGGAAGCAGGGTAACGTCGAGATGAAAGCGTTTAACGCCCAATACGATAATGCGAGCGGCAAACCAATCGGCTTCTTCGGTAAAGATGTCGGGGCTGCGGTGATTAAAATCATGACGCATGGCTGCGATTAAAGTGGCCACAGTACGGATTTGCGGCAAAAGTGCCTCGCTGATTTGAACACCGCCGGTTGAAACGGCCGGTGAGGCGAACAGGTCTGAACGGTGAACATTGCCGTTTACAATCAGGTGTATGGGTTGCAAAACGGTGGTCGGTTTTTCTAGGGTTGGCAACGTGGCGGTTTTCATTGTTATCTGCTCCTGTGATATGGGGAGTAACAGGCGGCAAAGCAATAAAAAAGCCGCCTGAATATTCGGGCGGCTGCTGTTTCGCGTTTGCTTGGTTTATCTGTGTTTCAGACAAGCGCAAAAGAGTACCGCACGTTTGTGTGGTACCAATAGTAATAAGCAAAGGGGCGAATGTTTAATGTGTTCATGGCGGCCAATGTAAATCAGGGTATTGGATATTGTCAACTTTTATTTGGGTTTTTAAGTAGGTTTAATTTTTATCTTGTTGAAATTTTTTGTTAATTTTGCTCTCCCCATTTTTTCATCAGTTGGTGGGGGATGCGCAGCTGGTCAAGAATGCGTGCAACCACAAAATCGATCATGTGGTTGAGCGTATCGGGGTGATGGTAGAAACCGGGGGAGGGCGGCAGGATAACCGCACCCAAGCGGGAAAGTTTGAGCAGGTTTTCCAAATGCAGGGTGGAAAGCGGCGTTTCGCGCGGCACGATAACCAACGGGCGACGTTCTTTTATGCACACATCGGCGGCACGTTCGATCAAGTGGTCTGAAGTGCCGTGTGCAATGGCGGCTACCACGCCCATGCTGGCAGGGCAAACAATCATGGCATCGGCAGGGTTGGTGCCTGAAGCGGGCGGGGCGAACCATTCGTCTTTGCCGAATACGCGCAGCCGGGCAGGAGATACGTGATAGCGTTCGCACAAAACTGCCTGACATTCAGAGGGAGAAGCCGGCAGGGTGAGATTCATTTCTTGGCGGGCTACAATTTGTGCGGCCTGAGAATATAAAAGCCACACGGTTTTGCCGCTTTGCAGCAAACATTCAAGCAGGCGGATGCCGTAGGGCATGCCTGATGCGCCGGTAAAGGCGAGAGTAACGGTGTTTATCGGGTAATGGACTGTATTCATGGTGCGTGAAGCCGAGAATGATTTTCAGACGGCCTGTCTGTTAAAAAGGAGCGATAATAAATAATTGATCGGATTTAAAAAGTTTTTTAGATTTCTCTGCTGCGTTCGATTTCTACGCCGACTTCTTTTACATCGGCGAGGATGCCGGGTTTAACGATGCGTACACGCACCCACAGTGCGCCGAAATCCGACAAGATTAAACCTGCAACGTGTTCGGCCAGAGCTTCAAGCAGCAGAAACTGTTGGTTTTTCAGACTGCTGCGCACCGCTTCGCACACGTCGGCATAATGAACGGTGTCGTTGATGTTGTCATCGGATGCAGATTTCTCAGGCACACCGATAACCACATCAAGAACCAGCGTCTGTTTTTGGCCGCGCTCCCAATCGTAAAGCCCGATAAGGGTTTCGGCTTTCATGCCGTGTAAAAAGATTTTATCCATTTTGTGTTACGCCGTTTTCACGTTAAAATCACGGCTCCATTCTAAAACAAAAGTTTTTGCAATGTTTAATTTCTTGATGATTACTGCCGGTTATCTGATAGGCTCGTTGTCGTTTGCCGTGATGGTATCGAAATTTTACGGCATGGATGACCCGCGTACTTACGGTTCCGGTAATCCGGGGGCGACCAATGTTTTACGCAGCGGCAAAAAGAAGGCTGCGGCATTGACGCTGTTGGGCGATGCGTTGAAGGGGCTGCTGGCGGTTTTGCTGGCGCGCTACCTTCAGGAGCCGCTGGCATTGGACAACGCAACCATCGCTTTGGTGGCGGTTGCCGCTTTGGTGGGGCATATGTGGCCGCTGTTTTTCGGCTTTAAAGGCGGCAAAGGGGTGGCGACTGCTTTGGGCGTGCTGCTGGCCTTGTCGTGGCCGACTGCGCTGGTGTGTGCGCTGATTTGGCTGGTGATGGCGTTCGGATTTAAAGTGTCTTCGCTGGCGGCATTGGTTGCTACCGTAGCCAGCCCGGTTGTGGCTTTTTTCTTTATGCCTTACGATTCGTGGATATGGTCTACCGCAGTGATTGCGTTGCTGGTGCTTTACAGGCATAAAACCAACATTAGAAACCTGTTGAACGGAAAAGAAACGAAAATCGGGGAAAAAGCGGATAAATCCGAATCCGGAGAATAAATGTTAAAGCAGCCTCGGCTGCTTTTTTGTTTTGATTTGGTTTGAAGGAATGATGTGATGCGGAGTTTTTCAGACGGCCTGAAAAAATGTGCGGCCATATCGATTGCCTGTTTGCTGTCTTCTTGCGCACTGGTGCAGTTTCAACCGTTACAGACGATTGATAAGGTGGATACCGAGAAAGGTTACCGTTTAGAAAAGGCATTGAGCCGGCGCGCCGAAGACGATACGTTTGTGGTGCTGATTTTTTCCGGCGGCGGCACGCGCGCGGCCGCTTTGGGTTACGGCGTGCTGGAAGAATTGAAAAAACAGCAGGTCAATATCGGCGGCAGGGAAAAAAGCTTGCTGGAAAATATAGATATGGTGTACGGCGTGTCGGGCGGTTCGGTGCTGGCGGCTTATTTTTCGATGCACGGCCCGGAAACCGTACCAGCTTTCGAGCGGCGTTTTTTGAAACAGAACTTTCAGCGTCAGTTTACCAAGCAGCTGTTTTCGCTTGCCAACGTGCCGCGCTTGACTTCGCCCGAATATGGCAGGGGGGATTTGTTGCAGGAGCAGTTTGAGAATACGCTTTTCCGCGATGCCACTTTCGGCGATTTGGACAGAAAGCGAAAAGGCCCGTTTGCCGTGATTTCCGCCACAGATATGGCGGCCGGCAGCCGTTTGGATTTTACGCAGGAATATTTCGACATGATGTGCCTCGACCTCTCGCAGCTGCGGATTGCGCGGGCGGTGGCCGCTTCGAGTGCCGTGCCTTTGGTGTTCAGCCCGATTACCCTGAACAACAATGGTGGCAAATGCGGTTATATGGTTCCCGAAGAAGTGCAGAAAGCAACCGCCGTGCGCGGCGGCGGATTGCAAACCCAAACGAAACGCGAGTTTGTGCAGAGTTTTCTGCAATACAACGACAGCGTTAAGCGGCCTTACATTCATCTTTTGGACGGCGGGCTTACCGACAATCTCGGCCTGCGCGGCCTGCTCGACGTAGCCGATGCACGCTCGAGCAGTATGCTGCAACGCAAGCTCGACGACGAACATATCCGCCGCATCGTGATCATCAACGTGAATGCCCAAAACCAAATCAGCAGCCTTATCGACCAATCGGCCGCGGTTCCGGGTTTGACCGATGTGATCAATGCCGTTGTCGATATCCCGATAGACAGGTATTCGCAAGAATCGCTGCGCCGGTTCCGCGAGTTTGCAGACCAATGGAACAAAAGCATCGGTAAAGGTAAGAACCGCAGCCAAACCGGTATGTATTTCGTGAGCCTCAATCTGAGGGAATTGCCTGAGTCCCAGTTGAGGAAGAATGTATTGAATATTCCCACCACATTCTATTTGCCGCCCAACGACATCAACGATTTAAAAACCGCAGCACGCGCCTTGCTCCAACAATCGGCCGAATATAAACGGCTGCTGGCCGATTTGGCCGCCGACCCCGTCGAGCCGGAACGTGCGGTAAACAAGCCTGTGTGGTTTGTGGGCGAAGGGCCGCCGCTGCCCGGTTCGGATGTTCCCGTAGAATATGACGCGCAGTGGTTGAAGCCGCAATAATCGTGCCGCTTCACGAGGCTTTTGCAAAAGCCCCGGCAGGATAAACCCGCCCGCGCAACACTATTTGGGGCATAGGCGCCGGAAAGCTTTGCCTGAGAACGGGTTTTTGATACAATCCGTTCCCATACAACTTTTTAAAACAAGCCGCCGGTTTCAGGCGGCTTGTATTTTTATTTGCCTATTATTTCAGACGGCCTCCAAGCCGTTACAAACCGGAGAAAAGTTTCATGCAGAAAATTCCGTTAACCGTCCGCGGTGCAGAATTGTTGAAAGAAGAATTACAACAGCTCAAAAGCGTTGCCCGCCCGCAAGTGATCGAAGCGATTGCCGAGGCGCGTTCGCACGGCGATTTGTCGGAAAATGCCGAATACGAAGCGGCCAAAGAGCGTCAGGGTTTTATCGAAGGCCGCATTGCAGAGGTAGAACATAAATTATCGATGGCACACATTATCAACCCTGCCGAAATCCACGCCGAAGGTAAAGTGGTGTTCGGTGCAACCGTAACCTTGGAAGATTTGGATACCGAAGAGCAGGTGCGTTATCAGATTGTGGGCGAGGACGAGGCCGATATCAAAGCCAATAAAATATACGTCGGCTCACCCATTGCCCGCGCCTTGATCGGTAAAGAAGAAGGCGATGTGGCGGAGGTTCAGGCTCCGGGCGGCGTGCGCGAATACGATATTGTTGCGGTGGAATATATTTAACCGCTGTGTGTTATAGCTTTTAAATGACAACAGGCCGTCTGAAAACAGTTTTTCAGACGGCCTGTTGTTATGCTGCAAACAGATTAAGGCTGTTTGATTCTCGGCAGCACTTTCACGCTCAAGGGCAGGTGGTCGGAGAGCAGCTGCCATTGCTTTTCTTTGTGGATTTGCGAATCGAGCACTTCGAGGTTGCGGGTGTAGATGCGGTCGAGGCTCAATACGGGCATGAGCGAGGGAAAGGTTTTCGGGCGTTTGCCGTTGGCATCCACAAATACTTCTTCGAGATTCAACGCCTTGCCCAATGCGGCGGCGGATTTGGAACGCCAGTCGTTGAAGTCGCCGGCGATAATCAGCGGGCTGTGCGGGTCAACCTGTTGGGAAACGTATTCGAAAATCGCCTGATACTGTTTCATGCGGTCGGGTTCGCGCAGGTTGAGATGGGCGCACAGGCACACGAGCGGGTGTTCCCAATATTCGGGCTGAATCTCGCAATGCAGCACGCCGCGCTGTTCGAGTTTGTTGACCGTGATATTGAGATTGTGGCGGGTGTCGATAGGCATGTGGCTGAGAATCGCATTGCCGTGGTGCCGTTCGGGGTAAACGGCGTTTTTGCCGTAGCTGCTGTTGAACGACAGGTGCTCGCTGAGAATGTCGTAATGCGGGCGGTGCGGGAAGTCGGGCATTTTGGAACGGCGGATTTGGTGTTCGCCTTGCACTTCTTGTAAAAATAAAATGTCTGAATTCAGCTTTTGCAGGGCTTCGGCCATGTTGCCTACCTGCACTTTGCGGTTGAGTGCCGACATGCCTTTGTGCATGTTGTAAGAAGTAACGGTAACGGGTACGGGGGTCATAATGTGCTCGGTATTTGTTATTGTGTATTTTTTGATTATATATCAACAGGCCGTCTGAAAAACCAGATTTTACATAAACATAGCTTTGTAAAAAGGCCGTCTGAATATTGGTTTCAGACGGCCGCGTTTATCGGTGTCGGTTTATTTTTGCAACGAAGCAAACACTTCGAAATAGGTGGGAAAGGTTTTGTGGGTGCATTTGGGGTCGTTGATGACCACGGGCACGCCGAGCAGCGAAACCAATGAAAAGCACATGGCCATGCGGTGGTCGTCGTAGGTGTCGATTTCGGCATCGGGAGTGAGCGTGGTGGGCGGAACGATGTGGATTGCTTCAGGCTCTTCGGTAACGGTTGCGCCCACTTTGCGCAGTTCCGCCGCCATTGCTGCGATGCGGTCGGTTTCTTTCACGCGCCAGCTGCCGATGTTGCGCAGGGTGCACGGTGCGCCGGTAGCAAGGGCAACGACGGCTAAGGTCATGGCGGCATCGGGAATGTGGTTGGCATCCAAATCAAAGGCTTGGATAGGGCGGTCGGCAGGGCGGGAGACTTCGATAAAATGGTCGCCCCACGTTACATCGGCACCGATTTTTTCCAACTCGCGCGCAAATGCCACATCGCCCTGAATGCTGTGGGTACCGATGCCGGTAACGCGCACGGGTTCGCTGGAAAGCAGGCCGGCGGCGAGAAAATAAGACGCGCTCGAAGCGTCGCCTTCCACATGCAGATTTTCCGGCGCATGGTAACGCGCGCCGGCAGGCAGCCTGAACACGCGGTAGTTTTGGTTTTCGACGTGAACACCGAATTGCGCCATCAGTTTCAGCGTGATGTCGATATAGGGTTTGGAAATCAGCTCGCCGACCATTTCGATTTCAAACGCTTGGCCGGTCAGCGGCAGCGCCATCAAGAGCGCGGTCAGGAACTGGCTGGACACGTTGCCTTTAATCGGAATCACACGCACGCCGTTGTCGGTGCGTTCGCGGATGCGCAGCGGCGGGTAATGTTCGTTGCCGAGGTATTGCACATCGGCACCGGCCGTGCGCAGGGCATCGACCAAATCGCCGATGGGGCGTTCGTGCATGCGCGGCACGCCGTGCAGGTGGTAGTTGCCGCCCAGCACCGCCAAAGCTGCGGTAAGCGGGCGGAACGCCGTGCCTGCGTTGCCGAGAAACAAATCCGCCTCACGGTTGGGAAAACGCCCGCCCGTGCCGTGTACTTTCAGACGGCCTTCCGAGATAAATTCCAGTTTGACACCGAGTTTTTCCAACGCTTCGAGCATGCGGTCGGTGTCGTCGGATTTTAATAAAGAATGGATTTCGCACACATTGTCCGACAATGCCGCCAAGAGCAGCGTGCGGTTGCTGATGCTTTTGGAGCCGGGCAGGGCGACGGTGGAGGGCTTGAGTGTGGCGGCGGGCAGGCGGACGGATTCGGTCATTGTTTTTCTTTCCGTGAACGATAAAAAAGATGAAGCGGTATTATGCCTGTAATCGTGCGGCTTGGAAAACGGGCGGGAAGGGCTGATGCGGCTTTTTTTGAAGTGTTCGGATTCGGTAAGCGCACCGAAACGCCTGTATAAAATAATTTCAGACGGCCTTCGGTAAAAGAGGCCGTCTGAAAATCAAGCGTCGGGGCGGGAAGCCGGATTATTTCACCGTTTTATTGCCCTCGACAATTTTCAGTCCGGCAGAAACCAAGCTGCCGATGTCGGCCACGTTGGCGGGCATAATCAGCGTGTTGTTTTCTTTGGCCAGTTTGCTGAAGGCTTCTACATATTGCTCGGCCACTTTCAGATTAACGGCCTCGTTGCCGCCCGGAGTTTGCAGGGCTGCGGCAATCAGGCGGATGGCATCGGCATTGGCCTCGGCCACCAAGCGCAAGGCTTCGGCTTCGCCTTGTGCGCGGTTGATACGGGCGATTTTGTCGCCGTTTGATTCGTTGATGGCGGCCTGCATTTCACCTTCGGACTGTTGGATTTCGGCTTCGCGCTGGCCGCTGGCAAGGTTGATCTGCTCGATTTTGCGGCCTTCCGATTCGGCGATGCGGGCGCGTTTTTCGCGTTCGGCGGTAATTTGTGCCTGCATCGAACGCAGGATTTCTTGCGGCGGTACCAAGTCTTTGATTTCGTAACGCAATACTTTCACGCCCCATGATACGGCGGCTTCGTCGAGCGCGGAAACGACGATGCTGTTGATTTCGTCGCGCTCTTCAAAGGTTTTGTCCAATTCCATGCGGCCGATAACCGAACGCAGCGTGGTTTGGGCAAGCTGGGTAATCGCCATGATGTAGTTGCTGGAGCCGTATGAAGCGAGTTTCGGGTCGGTTACTTGGAAATAGATGATACCGTCGACGGTGAGCTGGGTGTTGTCGCGGGTAATACATACTTGGCTCGGCACGTCGAGCGGGATTTCTTTCAACGTGTGTTTGTAGGCGATGCGGTCGATAAACGGAATCAGAATGTTCAGGCCGGGATTAAGGATTTTATAGAAGCGGCCCAAGCGTTCGACTACATAGGCTTCCTGTTGCGGCACAACGGTAAACGATTTGAAGCCGAATACGACAACGGCAATAAGAATCAGGATGGGAAAGCTGAGAAACAGGCTGAAATCCATGGTTTTTCCTTAGTTTGATGATGAATGCAGATGAATAAGCAGAATATTGCCGTTTTTGCCGGTGATAACGGCGGTTTGTCCGGCAGCGTGATCGGCACCATTGTCGGCCTGAGCCTGCCACACGGTGCCGCGGTAATGCACTTCATACAGATTGCCGTGCAGGTGGCGGTTGATTTGTACGGTTTGCCCGATGTCCAAATCGTTGCGGGCGGATTCGTCGACAGGTGAGCGGCGGTGTTTTTTTATCCAGCCGTGCGCCCACCAGATGCCCACGGCAGAAAGCGCGGCAGCCGTGATGATGCTGATGCTGGTGCTGTCGAACAGCCATGCGGCAATGCCGGCGCCGAACAGGGCGGCGCTGACCACCAGCAGGTAAATCGTGCCGACGAACAGTTCTAAAATCAGCACCAATATGGCGGCGATAAACCAAGCGATCATGAGTTGCCCCCTTTGTTGTTTCAATCGGATAAATGATAAAGGCTCCCAGCGAAAATTCAATGTTTTCGGCGGGAACGGTAGAAAGGCCGTCTGAAACGGTTTACACAAAGAGTGTTCAGACGGCCTTTTGAACGGAAACGGTTTATTTTTCGGCGTTCAACACCCGTTGGCGACGGGTTTCGCTCAACACCATGCCCGCCGTTACCGATACGTTCATGCTTTCCACCGTGCCGAACATGGGCACGGAAACGAGCATGTCGCAATGTTCGCGGGTGAGGCGGCGCATGCCTTCGCCTTCGTTGCCCATTACCCATGCGATGCTTTCGGGCAGTTTGGCGTGATACAGATCGGCCTCGCCGCCCATGTCGGTGCCGACCACCCAGATGCCGTATTCTTTCAATTCGCGCAGGGTGCGGGCGAGGTTGGTTACGGTGATGTAGGGCACGGTTTCGGCCGCGCCGCAGGCCACTTTGCTCACGGTGGCGTTCAAGCCCGCGCTTTTGTCTTTCGGCGCAATCACGGCGTGAACGCCCATTGCGTCGGCGGTACGCAGACATGCGCCGAGGTTATGCGGGTCGGTGATGCCGTCGAGCACCAGCAGCAGCGCCGGTTCGCGCAGGTTTTCCAACACGTCTTCAAGGTGGACGTGGTTTTTGGAGGCGTCGATAAAGCCGACCACCCCTTGATGGCGCGCGCCTTTGCTGATGGTGTTTAAGCGTTCGGCGGCGGCGAAATGCACGCGCACGTTTTCGGCGGCGGCTTTTTCCAGCACGTCGCGGGTGCGGGCATCGTGTTTGCCTTCTTGGACATACAGCTCGGTAATGCTTTTCGGGTTTTGCCACAAGCGGGCGTTAACGGCGTGAAAGCCGTAGATAAGTCGTTGGTTTGCCATGTTTTGCTTTGTGTGAAAGTTTCAGACGGCATTATACAGGGTTTGGGCGGCACAGGGCTTTTGAGGCCGTCTGAAAAACAGGTGGGTGTAAAGGGTAATAAGGTTGGCGTTTTATGGTTTTGCCAAGCCGATTTCGCGGAAAAACGCACCGTAGGCTGCGGCTTTTTCTGCCAGCGGCAAAGGATAGGCGCGCGATGACGACGGCAGGCGGTACAGGCGCAGCGGCCTGCCGGCAAATTCGGTTTCGGAATACCGGCCGATGGAGGGTTTGGCGGTTTCAGACGGCATCAGCGAGAGCAGGGTGTCGGTAGCCAGCTCGCCCGTGGTCATCACGGTTGTGCAATTGGGCATGATATTCAGCAGCGCGGCCAAATCGACCGGCTTCACAATCTGCAAAAACTTGTCGGAAGCGTTGCCCTGCAAACGGATAACCTGATGCGCCGTATCACTGATGGCGATGCCGCGTTCGGTGAGAAAGCTGCGGATAAGCGCTTCTTTAAAGGCTTTGCCGCCGGGTTCGACAAAATAATCTTTGTCTCCGAAAAACACCAAGCCGAAAATCCGCCACATGTCGTTTTGAAAATTGGGGTAGTAAAAATCCATTTTCCAGCGGGCGCGCGGCGGCGGAAACGAACCGAGCATCAGCAGGGTGGCGTTTGCGGGCGCGAACGGGGCGAGCGGGTGGGTTTCAACGGTCGGGTTCATGGCGGCTGCCGCAGTCAGTTTGGGCATCAGCTTTGCTGCGCCGACATAATCCGTGCAACGGTATCGACCACGGCTTGGGTTTGCGGGTCGATTTCTATATTCACAAGGTCGCCCGCTTGGCGCGTGCCGAACAATGTGCGTTGCAGGGTTTCGGGAATCAGATGCACGTTGAATTCGGTTTCGGTTACGCTGCCGATGGTAAGGCTGCAACCGTCCAGCCCCACAAAACCTTTGGTCAGGATATAAGGTTTCAGCTCGGGCGGCAGGGCAAGCCATATGGTGCGGTTGTGTTCGCTTTCTTCGATGCGGGTAATCGGGGTAACGGCGATAATGTGGCCGCTCATCACATGGCCGCCGATTTCGTCGCCGAAGCGGGCGGCGCGCTCGAGGTTGACCGGGCTGCCGGTTTCCAATGCGCCGAGGTTGGTTTTGGACAAGGTTTCTGCCATCAGGTCGAAATCGACTTGGCGGCCGTTGATGCGGGTAATGGTGAGGCAGCAGCCGTTATTGGCTACCGATGCGCCGATTTGCAGGTTGTGTGCCATGTCTTCGGGCAGCTCGACCGTGTAGGTGCAAAAGTCGGCGGAAGGTGCATCTTTGGCGACAATGCGCCCCATGCCTTGTACGATGCCTGTGAACATTTTGATTCCTTAAAAAACGAAAAAACTAAAAAAACGGATGAAAGGCCGGTAAAGCGGCGGTTTATGAGGTGGCGGAACCCTCGCAGTAGGCCGAGACCTTTGCAAAACCCTCATCTGCGGCGCATTTCTGCGTTGTGCGCTGCTCGCTCGTTTGCCTATCTATATGATATGTCTGCACTCGCTGTGCTGCTACGCCTTGAACTGCATCCACATCTGAGGGTTTTGCAAAGGTCTCAGGCCGTATGCAGCGGTTTGATTTTTTCCAGCCGCGCCCGATCAATTGCTTCGGCAATTTTGTGCGGCGCATCGGCGTGGGTGGCGGCGATTTCGGCGGTGTTGATGCTGTTGGCGGCATCAAGCAGAGCCAGCCAGTGTTCGCGCTGCGGGTAGGGTTCATTTTCGCGGTTCAGACGGCCTTGCGTATCGGCCACGCAAACGTTTAAGGCCGTCTGAAAACGTTCGGGCCGTCTGAAAGCATCGGTTTGCTTTAAGGTTTTCAACACGGTTTGTGCTTTCAGGTTTTCGACGCTGTGCAACACGATGTGCCAGCGGCAAACCAGTTCGGCCAATTCGGAACAGGCTTTGGGTACTTTCCAGCGGGCGTTTACGGCGCGCACGGGCGTTACGCCCGCTATGTCGTGGCCGTGGTGCTTGGGCAGAATGTCGGCGGGTGTGAGTGCTTTGCCCAAGTCGTGCAGCAGGGCGGCGTAGCGTTCGGGCAGGGTCAAACCCATGTCGGCGGCGCGTTGCAATACCATCAGCGTGTGGATGCCGCTGTCGATTTCGGGGTGGTAGTCGGCGCGTTGCGGCACGCCGAAAAGGGCGTCCACTTCGGGCAGCAACACTTTTAAAGCCCCGCATTCGCGCAGGATTTCGATCATTTTGCGCGGCTGTTTTTCCATCAGCCCTTTGGCCAATTCCTGCCACACGCGTTCTTCCACCAAAGCATCGGCTTCACCGTCGCGCACCATCTGTTTCATCAGCTCCATGGTTTCGGGGGCAACGCTGAAACCGTAGCGGGCGGCAAAACGGGCGGTGCGGAGAATGCGCACGGGGTCTTCGGCGAAGGCTTCGGAAACATGGCGCAAAACGCCGTTGCGCAAATCTTCCTGGCCGCCGAAAGGGTCGATAATCAGGCCGTCTGAATCTTGTGCCATGGCGTTGATGGTGAGGTCGCGGCGCATTAAGTCTTGCTCGAGGGTAACGTCTTTATCGGCATAAAAAGCAAAGCCGGCATAACCTTTGGCGGTTTTGCGCTCGGTGCGGGCGAGGGCGTATTCTTCGTGGCCGTCGGGATGCAGAAACACGGGGAAGTCTTTGCCGACGGGTTGGAAGCCTTGCGCCAGCATGGCCGCGGCATCGGCGCCGACAACAACCCAATCGCGGTCGGTAACGGTGATGTTGAGTAAAGTATCGCGGACTGCGCCGCCGACAAGATAAATCTGCATGGTGTGATCAGGCCGTCTGAAAAAGTATCAGGCTGTATCTTAACTGATTCCGAATGATTTTTCAGACGGCAGCGAAGAGCCTGAGTGAGAGAGGGAATGTGATGTAATGTATAACACTAAAAGCCGTTGATATTTAACGGCGTTGCGCCTGTTCAAACGCAATCAATACGTTTTTCACTTCGTCCGCTTCTTTCAATGTGCGGATGCGTTCAAACAATTCCTGCGCCTGCGGATACACTTTTTTCATCATGCCCAGCCATTGTTTCAAGCGGGCGACGGGGTATTTGTTGTTGGCTTCTTTGGCGAGGCACAGGTCAAAAAACAGGTTTATCCAGCCTGCGATTTCAGCAAAATCCGCTTCGGTAACGCTTTCGCCGCGTTCAAACTGCTTAATCTGCCGCGCCAAATCCGGCCGCATCACCGCGCCGCGCCCGAGCATCACGCTGTTACAGCCGCTTACTTGTTTGATGTCGAGATAATCCTGCAAGGCAAACACGTCGCCGTTGGCCGTTACCGGAATCTGCACGGCCTCGCGGATTTTACGCACCCATTCCCAATGCGCGGGCGGTTCGTAGCCTTCCACTTTGGTGCGCGCATGCACGGTCAGGCCGCAGGCACCGCCTTCTGCAATGGCGGCGGCACATTCGAGCGCGAGTGTTTTGTCTTCAAAACCCAAACGCATTTTGCCGGTGAGCGGAATATGGTCGGGCAGACTTTGGCGCAAAGTGCGGACGATATGGTGAATCAGCTCCGGCTCTTTCAACAGCACCGCGCCGCCTTTGTGTTTGTTGACGGTGGGCGCGGGGCAGCCGAAATTAAGGTCGATTTTATCCGCCCCGAAACGCACGGCTTCGAGCGCGTTTACCGCCATGTTGTCCGCATCGCTGCCTAGAAGCTGCACGGTGCAGGGTACGCCGGCGGGCGTTCGGTTGTTGCCGGCGATTTCCGGCACATGTTTCAGCCAAGTCTGACGCGAATGCACAGTATGGGTGATGCGCACGAACTCGCTCACGCACTCGTCGAACCCGCCGATACGGGTCAGCAAATCGCGCATCACATCGTCCACCAGCCCTTGCATGGGCGCCAAAATCAACTGCATATCTGAAAAGGCCGTCTGAAAAAACCGCTTATTTTACCGCAAACCGCTTCTCGAAGCGCGAAAGTTGCGGAAACGGTTTGCGCTGTGCCGCATCGGGGAGGCTGTTGTTTTTATCATCTTGATAATTTAAGATGTGGAAGCTTTTGCAGCCCGTGCTTTGAGGCCGTCTGAAAGCGAACTTGCGAGCTTCGCTAAAGTGAACTTGCGAGTTTCGCTAAAACACACCACCGCATATACAAGGGAGAAATATGAGCGACACCCAACACATTTCCGCTTCGGAAAAAGCAGCGATTCTTTCCGAAGCCCTGCCTTATATCCGCCGCTTTTCCGGCAAAACCATCGTGATCAAATACGGCGGCAACGCCATGACCGAGCCGCATCTGAAAGAAGGTTTTGCCAAAGATGTGGTGCTGCTGAAATTTTGCGGCATCAACCCCGTGATTGTGCACGGCGGCGGCCCGCAGATTAACGATATGCTGAACAAAGTGGGTAAAGAAGGCACGTTTATTCAGGGTATGCGCGTTACCGACAGCGAAACGATGGACATTGTAGAAATGGTGCTCGGCGGCCATGTGAACAAAGAAATCGTGTCTATGCTCAACCAGCACGGCGGCAAGGCCGTGGGCGTAACCGGCCGCGACAGCCATTTTATCCGCGCCAAAAAACTGTTTATCAACACGCCCGAACGCAACGGCGTCGATATCGGCCAAGTGGGTGTGGTGGAAAGCATCGACTGCTCGCTGATTAAAGGCATCATCGGTTACGGCCATATCCCCGTGGTTGCGCCCATCGGTGTGGGCAGAAACGGCGAGGCGTTCAATATCAATGCCGATTTGGTGGCAGGCAAATTGGCGGAAGAGTTGAATGCCGAAAAACTGCTGATGATGACCAATATCGCCGGCGTGATGGATAAAGAAGGCAACCTGCTCACCAACCTCACCCCCAAGCGTATCGACGAATTGATTGCCGACGGCACGCTCTACGGCGGTATGTTGCCCAAAATCAGCTCGGCGGTAGAAGCGGCGGTGAACGGTGTAAAAGCCACGCACATCATCGACGGCAGAGTGCCGAATGCGCTGCTGTTGGAAATTTTTACCGATTCGGGCATAGGCTCGATGATTTTGGGCGGCGAAAAAGCATAAAGCGCTGCCGAACAGAGTGAAAACCTGCTTCATCAACAGAGAGGCCGTCTGAAAAAGCCCGCAGCTTTTTTCAGACGGCCTCCTAATATTTAAGGTACAATCCAGCCTTTGTTTTTCACGTTTCAGCCATGTCTAAGAAACCCAAACACGAATTAGAAAACAACAAGTTAAATAAACGCCTGCGCCATGCCGTGGGCGATGCCATCAACGATTTCAACATGATCGAGCAGGGCGACAAAATCATGGTCTGCTTGTCGGGCGGCAAAGATAGCTACGCCTTGCTGGACATTCTGCGCCAGTTGCAGGCCAGCGCGCCGGTCGATTTCGAGCTGATTGCCGTCAACCTCGACCAAAAGCAGCCCGGCTTTCCCGAACACGTTTTGCCCGAATACCTCGAAAGCATCGGCGTGCCGTACAAAATCATCGAAGAAGACACTTATTCCGTGGTCAAGCGCGTGATTGAAGAAGGCAAAACCACCTGTTCGCTGTGCAGCCGTTTGCGCCGCGGTGTGCTGTATCGCGTGGCCAAAGAGTTGGGCTGCACCAAAATCGCGCTCGGCCACCACCGCGACGACATTCTCGAAACCCTGTTTCTCAACATGTTTTACGGCGGCAAACTCAAAGCCATGCCACCCAAGCTGGTAAGCGACAACGGCGAGCACATCGTTATCCGCCCGCTGGCGTATGTGAAAGAAAAAGATTTGCAGCGTTATGCCGAGCTGAAGCAGTTTCCGATTATTCCGTGCAACCTGTGCGGCTCGCAGCCCAATCTGCAACGTCAGGTAATTAAGGAAATGCTGCAAGATTGGGACAAACGCTTCCCCGGCCGCATCGAATCCATGTTTTCCGCCCTGCAAAACGTCGTGCCTTCGCATTTGGCCGATACCGAACTTTTCGACTTTGCCGGTTTGGAACGCGGCCAAACTTTACGGCACGGCGGCGATTTGGCATTCGATAAAGAAACCGTGCCGCAACAGTTTTCAGACGGCTCTAAGCACGACGGCAGCGAAATCATGATCTCCCCCGAAGTGCCGGTTAAAAAAGTGATCAACATACTGGCCAGCAAACCGAAAAACTGAATGCAACGGTTATCAAACCGAATATTTTGCGGGGTATGCCTGTTTTCATACTTGGGCGCCCCCGATATGGATGATGCTTAATTAATATGGTCAATCAGCTTAACTTGCTACGGTAAGGCGCAGCAATGCCGCAGTAAAAGTCAAGTTGGTTGGCCATATCGCGTGTTTTGAACGAAAACACCACTTTCATCAAGACTTTAAACAGGCTCTTGGGGTACAATAAATCTGTTAACCGTCAATCCGAAAAACATTCATCGAAAACCAAACAGCCGATTATATGAGCAGAAAGCCGTTTAACGGTGTTTTCAGACGGCATCCGTCATTAACTTATAAAATTCTCACTCACAATAATTTTTATATTCCGGCGTATTGATTGCCGCATTTTTCGGAGCTGCCCGTGTTTTTCAGCACACATATTTTAAACGGAGAAACCTTATACGAGCGCGAAGCTCAATCGTGGGAAGAGTTTGAATACTGCTTGCGGCGTTTGAGAAAACGCCAGCAGGACTTTGCGGCGCTTACGGTTGAAGAGCGTTCCGCACTACTTTACGCCTTTGCCGACCGGCTCGAAGCCAACCGCGGCCGTTTGGCCGTGATGATTTGCGAAGAAGTCGGCCGCTGTTTGCGCGAATGCAAAGCCGAGTTGAACAAATCGGTTGAACTGGTGCGTTATTACGCGCGTAAAGCGCCTGAACTGCTGGCGCATAAAACTATTGCCACTCAGGCCAGTCTAAGCCAAGTGCGCTTCGAGCCTTTGGGCGTGGTTTTTGCCGTGATGCCGTGGAATTATCCGGTTTGGCAGATACTGCGTTTCGCTATTCCCGCCTTGTGCGCCGGCAATGCCTGCATGGTCAAACCCGCGCCGAGCGTGGGCAGGGTAACCGAAGCCCTGTTTGAAATCATCGGAGCCGATCTGCCGATGGATGTGGCATGGCTGGATCATGCCGAAGTGCGCCGCGCCGTTGCCTGCACCGATGCGCTGGCCTTTACCGGTTCTGCCGAAACGGGGCGGCGGTTGGCGGCTCAGGCCGGTTTGTATTTGAAGAAAACTGTGATGGAACTGGGCGGCAGCAATGCCTTCATCGTGATGTCGGATGCCGATTTGGCGCAAGCCGCCAAAGATGCGTGTTATTCTCGCTTTCGCGATGCCGGGCAATCGTGTAATGCCGCCAAGCGCATTATCGTTACCGAATCGGTAGCAGAAGAGTTTATCTCCTTGTTTATTGCCGAATGTGCCAAGCTGAAAACGGGTGATCCGATGGATCCCGATACCACATTGGCGCCGCTGCACCGCCGCGATTTGCGCGAACGCATCCATTCGCAGGTAATCGATGCGCTGGTGAACGGCGCAACCGTGCTTCAAGGCGGGCAGATACCGGAATGCAGCGAGCAGGGTTGGTTTTATCCCGCCACGGTGTTGGATCATGTAAACCACAACTGCCGTGTTTACCACGAAGAAGTATTCGGCCCGGTGGCCGTGATTATGCGGGCGTTGGGCGAAGAGCACGCTATTGCGCTGGCCAACGACAACCCCTACGGTTTGGGGGCCAGCATTTATTCGCAAGATCATGAAAAAGCGTGGGAATATGCAACCAAGCTGCAAACTGGCGCGGTGTATATCAACCGCCATACCAGCAGTGATCTGCATCTGCCTTTCGGCGGTGTGAAAGATTCGGGTTACGGCAGGGAATTGTCGGAATTCGGCATTTACGAATTTGTTAACGTGAAATCTTATTGGCAAAAATAATATGAAATCAATATGGCATACAGGGCTTAAAGCGTTGCTGCTGGCGGGTTTCCCGCTGGCCGCCGTCGCGCAGATGCAAGAACTGTATTTCAACCAGCAAGGGCAGATTACCGCGAATATGTCGTCGGTGGCGTATGTGCGCCAGTATGAAGTGAAAGACGGCATTGCCCAAGCACAAGATTTCTATTATCCCTCGATGAAGAAATACTCCGACCCCTACCAAGTGGCGGCGGGGCAAATCAAAAGTTTCGTGCCTGCACCCCATAACGGTGTGCTGACCTTGTGGCACTTCAACGGTCAAAAGAAAATGAGCGGCCGCTATAAAAACGGCAAGCCCGACGGTGTGTGGATAAACTGGTATCCCAACGGTAAAAAATCCGCCGTAATGCCTTATGTGGAAGGCCGCAGCGAAGGCACGGGGTCGCGTTATTACCGCAACGGCAACAAAGAAAGCGAAATCCAGTTTAAAGACAACAAAGCCAACGGTTATTGGAAGCAATGGTATGCCAACGGCCAGCCCAAAACAGAAATGAT
The DNA here is from genome assembly GCF_001308005.1 of Neisseria sp. 74A18. Taxonomy (NCBI): domain Bacteria; kingdom Pseudomonadati; phylum Pseudomonadota; class Betaproteobacteria; order Neisseriales; family Neisseriaceae; genus Neisseria; species Neisseria sp. 74A18. The sequence goes on along the minus strand of NZ_LGZA01000030.1, from coordinate 15,226 downwards.
GATGGTGGAAGACAAACCCAACAGCATTGTCAGTTGGAACGAAAACGGCTTGCTGCTTACCGAAATCACGATGGAAGGCGGTAAGCGCAACGGCATTGTGCTGGATTGGCATCCCAACGGAGCGAAAAAATCAGAAGCGGTGTATTTGAACGGTTCTTTGATTAAAAAAACGGTGTGGGATGAAGACGGTTATGTGCTGTCGGATTGATCGGCAATAGACACAAAGGCTGCGGGCGGTATACCGGCAGCCTTTGTTTTTGCCTGAGACAAACAGAAAAATCGTTCCGGTTGCTGGAATGGTTTCCCGGAGAGCCGATGCAGGCTTCTGGCCGTCTGAAAATATTTGGGCGGAAACCGGCGCGAGTTTATTTGCGATATATAGCCGAGCCGCTCAAAGAATACATGCTTCGTAGTTTGGCTTGATTCGGGTATGGCCGCAAGGTTGCTGAAATTGAGCGGTTTAACGATATACCGGCGGCTGGTTCTTCAAAACCGATTCACAAACTAAGCGGCATGCCCTGATCGATCGAACGATCACTCTCTTTTCTTCTGATATAGCTCAAAAAAATGTCGATTTGTTTTCAGACGGCCTCATCGGGGGCTGAAGGCAGATTGAGCAGCATTTATTTGTAATATCTTGATTCTTTATTTCTTTATCTGATTTTTTCTTAAAGTAGCGGTCTGGTTTGCGTATTTCTTTCTAGTGGAGAAGAAATTCATCTTTCATTGCAAATCCAACTAAAAAACATTAAGATACAGTTATAAATAAATAAAAATTAATATCATAAACAAAGGTTGATTCAATCACGTTCAGGGTTTCCCGTCTTAAAGCTTAACTTTTTTACGAACACAAGAAAGTAGGCTTTTATGTCTGTTGTACCACTCTCCCAATTAGCTAAAGGCACTTGTGCCCATATTGAATCCATTGGCGAAAATCCCGTTTTCGGAGAATTAGACGCTTTGGTCAGCCGCCGTTTGGCCGACTTGGGCTTTTCCAACGGTATGCCGTTAATGGTTATGGCGGTCGGCGTGCTCGGAAAAGGGCCTTTCGCCGTGCGCTTGGGCAATCAATCGCAATTTGCTTTGCGTGCGCCCGAAGCGGCCAAAGTGATGTGCAGGGTCGTTACCGACCATTTCTGATGCCTTTGGCATCATTTCCCAATTTCAGAATGTTCAGACGGCCTCCTGCTTGAAAGGGTGTCGGACACGAATAATGAAAGGATCAAACATGAGCGCGCAAGCGTCGGCTTTAAGCTATTTTGCTTTGGTGGGTGCGCCGAATTGCGGTAAAACCGTATTGTTTAACGGCCTTACCGGTGCGCATGCCAAAGTAGCCAATTATCCGGGCGTAACGGTGGATAAACGTGAGGGTGTGTTTATCGACGATACGTCTGTTCATATTATCGACCTGCCGGGTACATACAGCCTGCGCACCACCAGCCCTGATGAAGCGGTGGCGCGCGATGTGGTGCTGGGTAAGCTCGGCCAGCAGCCCGATGCGATTATTGCGGTGGCGGATGCGACAAACCTGCGGATGACGTTGCGGATGATGCTGGAGCTGAAAACGCTCGGTCTGCCGATGGCCGTTTCGCTGAATTTGAGCGATGTGGCGCGTTCGCGCGGTTTGAAAATCGATGCCGATAAATTGAGCAAGTTGCTGGGCGTGCCGGTTTTGGAAACGGTGGCGGTCAGTAAAGAGGGCATTCGGGCCGTGCGCGAAGCGGTGGCGAAACTGCCGCGCAGCAGTGCCCACCCCATCAATGTGGAAGAAGCGGAGAACACCCTTAACCGGCTCGACAGTAACGAGCTTTATGCCCAAGTGGAAGATATTTTGCGGCAGGTAGTCAGCACGGAAATGAAGCTGCCGGAATGGCACCGCCGTTTGGATAATATCGTGCTGCACCCGATATGGGGTTTTGCCATTTTGCTGGTGATTCTGCTGCTGGTGTTCCAAGCCGTGTATTCGTGGTCAGAGCCTTTGATGGGGGCGATCGAAGAAGGCTTCGGCATACTCGGCGAATGGGTAACGACCGTGGTGCCGGCAGGTATTTTGCAGGATTTGCTGGTAAACGGTGTGATTGCCGGTATCGGCAGCGTGCTGGTGTTTCTGCCGCAAATTACCATTCTTTTTGCGTTTATTTTGTTGCTGGAAGATTCGGGTTATCTGCCCCGTGCCGCGTTTTTGCTTGATAACGTATTGTCGAAAACCGGGCTTTCGGGGCGTTCGTTTATTCCTTTGTTGTCGAGCTTTGCATGTGCCGTGCCTGCCGTTATGTCGGCGCGCACCATTCACGACCCGCGCGAACGGCTGATTACCATTATGATTGCGCCGATGCTCACTTGCTCCGCACGCCTGCCGATTTATGCGCTGATTATTGCGGCGGTCATACCCAACCGAACGGTAATGGGCGTGTTTAATCTGCAAGGGCTGACTTTATTCGGGCTTTATGTGGCCGGTATTGCTTCGGCGGCGGCAACCGCTTATGTGATGAAGTTTTTTGCGCGCAGCAAAGAGGGTATCAAGCAGTTTCCGCTGTTGATGGAACTGCCTACCTTCCGCATGCCTAATTTCAAGCATATTGTGATCAGCTTGTGGGATCGCGTGAAAGCGTTTTTAAAACGTGCCGGTACGATTATTTTTGCGTTGAGTGTGATACTGTGGGCATTGGTGAGCTTTCCTGCGCCGCCTGCCGGTGCAACGGGCGCGGCGATCGATTACAGCTTTGCAGGAACGATAGGCCATTTTATCGAGTCTTTGTTTGCACCTTTGGGCTTCACTTGGCAGATGTGTATCGCGATGATTCCGGGTATTGCCGCCCGCGAAGTGGTGGTGGCTGCTTTGGGTACGGTGTATGCCGTGGGTGCCGGTTCGGAAGATGCCGTGCAAAACGCGCTGATTCCGATTGTGCACAACAACTGGGGGCTGCCGACCGCTTTTGCGTTCTTGGCTTGGTATATTTACGCGCCGATGTGTATGGCCACATTGGCGGTAATCAAGCGTGAAACCAAATCGGCACGGAAAACCTTTATGATCACGGCGTATCTGTTCGGGCTTGCCTATGTGTTTGCTTTCGTTGTGTATCAGATTACTTCGAGGATAGTGTGATGGAGCAATACATGATTGTGGGTGCGATTGTGCTGCTGTGCACCCTGTATATTCTGAGGAAATTTGTGTTCAAGCCGAAAAACAGCGGTTCGGCCTGCGGCGGTTGCGACCGTTGCGGCGGCAATAAAGGCGGCGGTTGCCATTGATTATGGCGCAGGAATGGCGTGGGAGAGGGTTAATAAGGCAAAAACAGATAGGGCAAATAAACTTTGTTTGTGTTACGGCGTGCCGCTTTAGCAGCTTGTACCATCGTTTTCTTAAAGCTAAGGCACGGCAGCGCCGTAGTAAAAGTTAAGTTGATTGACTGTATTTGTTGTGCATTTGGCTTGAATACCGTCCGCACGTTGGTATCGCCATTTAAACAGTATCAGGCCGTCTGAAAGCATTGCTTTAACCAAACAATGCTTTCAGACGGCCTGATACTGCTGTTGGCGCGATTAAGATGCAAGGCTGCCGAAACGGCCGTTGTTAAAGTCGTTGATGGCTTCGCGGATTTCTTCCACGGTATTCATCACAAACGGGCCGTAGCCGACCACCGGCTCTTTAATCGGCACGCCGGAGAGCAACAATATTTTCACTTCTTCGTTGCCTGCGGCGATATGCACTTCACCGCCGCCGTTTTCAAAGCCGACCAATTGGCCTGCACCGGCACTGTCTTTGCCGTTAAACACTGCTTGACCGCGCAGCACAACCATAGAAAGGCTGTGTGCGGCGGGGATGGTTATTGCAGCTTCTTTACCGGGGCGGATAACCACGTCCCATACGTTCATTTCGGTGTGGGTATCGGCCGCACCTTTGATGTTTCCGTGTTCGCCTGCAATCAAACGCAGATGGCCGGCACCGTCGGGCAGCTCCACTACGGGAATGTTCTCTTTAGCGAGATGTTGGTAGCGCGGCGGTGTGTTTTTGTCTTTTGACGGCAGGTTTACCCACAGTTGCACCATCTCGAAAAGGCCGCCCGCTTTGCTGAATGCTTCGGAATGGAACTCTTCGTGAATGATGCCGGCACCGGCGGTCATCCATTGTACGTCGCCTTCTTTAATCACGCCGCCTCCACCTGTTGAATCGCGGTGTGCCACTTCGCCGTGATAAGCGATGGTAACGGTTTCAAAGCCTTTGTGCGGGTGTTGGCCGACACCGCGGGGGCTGCGTGCTTCGTTGGGCGCGAATGTGTAAGGTGCGGCGTAGTCGAGCATCAAAAACGGGTCGGTGCCGCGGTCGGCATCCATGTGTGAAAACAGGGGTTGAACCAAAAAGCCGTCTCCAACCCAGTGTTGGCTGTTGGCGCGGTAGATTTGTCGCACGTTTCTCATGGTGTTTCCTTTCGTTATTTTAATTTTTAATAATGTGTGTTTGCTCGTGTTATAGTAAATCAAATTATTTTTAATGCAAGGCAGCAAGCCGCAGACAGTACAGGTAGTACGGAACCGATTCTGTTGCCGCTTCAGCGGCTTACACAATCGTTCTCTTTGAGCTAAGGCGCAGCAGCGCCGCAGTAAAACAAGTTGATTGACTTTAGTGCATTTGCTGCATACCCGCGGCTTGAGCTTCCCTTAATTTGACAGGGGTAACGTCGGTGCCTTCGGGGTCAACCACGGTTACGGTGGAGAGCATATTGTTGATTTGTCCGCACACTTGGCGGATGTAGGCTTGGCGCAAAACATCGCGTTCGGCGGTTTCGGCTTCGCTCAGGCCTACGGTTTTGGCTTTGCGGGCCAGCTCGTTGATACGGTCTAATTCTGCAATACGCATGATGTGCTCCTTGTGTGGTTGAGGCCGTCTGAAATCCGGTTTGCCGTTTTTCAGACGGCCTCTTCGGTTATTTGTCGATTGCCCGTTATTTTTTACTGGGCTTTTTGTATCGTTAGGCGTATTATACGCAGTACAAATTTTTATACAAGTACGCACATTTTTTATACTGTAAACAATACAGCAACAGAGTGGAATATGAACAGCTATCACGAATTAAACGGTAACTGCTGCCCGGTCAGCACCACGCTCGATATCATCGGCGGAAAGTGGAAAGTTTTGATTTTGCATCATTTAAATACGGAAACCCGCCGTTTCAACGAATTGCAGAAGCTGATGCCCGCCGTAACCCAGCGCATGTTAACCCTGCAACTGCGCGAACTGGAAGGCGACGGTATCGTTCATCGCGAAGTGTATCCGCAGGTGCCGCCCAAAGTGGAATATTCGCTGACCGAATTCGGGTTGACCTTGATGCCGGTAATCGAAGCCATGCACCGTTGGGGTACGGAATATGCGCTGGAGTGCGCGAAACACAAGGTGCAGAAAAGCTGACGGCAGGTGGATTGACACTTTTATAAGTATAAGCATCGGCGGATGCGGATATAGTTCAAGGTGTCAAGGCGCAGCGGGTGCAGAGTGATCAAACGAGCGGGTAGGGCGCAAAGCGGCCATGTACCGCAGGCGGTAAATTTGCAAAGTTTTCTTGTTTGAAAAATTAAAACCGCCGGCAAAAGTCGGAAATTTATGCGACTTTTGCGGGCGGTTTGAGTTTCAGACGGCCTGATGCCGTTTAACGCTTGTTTATTTAGCTTGGGCGTTCCAGCGCTCGATCGATTCTTTAATCACTTCTTTGGCTTCGGCCACGTCACCCCAGTGTTCCACGGTGGTGGAGCCGGGTTTTTTCAGGGCTTTGTATTGGTTGAAGTGGAATTCGATTTGTTGGATCAACTGCTTGGGCAAATCGGCCAAACTGTTGTAGGCGTTGCCGTTGTTACGGTCGTCGGCGGGTACGCACACGATTTTGTCGTCCACTTCGCCGTCGTCCACAAACTTCATCACGCCGATGATTTTGGCTTCCAAAAATACGCCGGTAGCCAAAGGCTGTTCGGTAATCAGCAATACGTCAAGCTCGTCGCCGTCTTCATCAAGGGTTTGCGGGATGAAACCGTAGTTGGTGGGTTTGGCGAAAATGGCGGGTTCTACGCGGTCGAGTTGGAAGGCGGCCATTTTGCGGTTCCATTCGATTTTGTGGTTGCTGCCTGCGGGAATTTCGTTCACTACGTTGATGATGCCGCCGTCAACGTCGCCGGGGGTGAGAATCTGATTAAAATCAGCCATGATGAATCCTTGTTTCGAGATGGTTTTTAAACGGGTGCGAGTATAACATAAGCTGCATGGAGAGGCCGTCTGAAAGCTCACTTTCAGACGGCCTCGGTTATTGCGCAATCAAACGTGGAAGCTCTCGCCGCAACCGCATTCGTCTTTCACATTGGGGTTTTGGAACTTAAAGCCTTCCTGCAAGCCTTCTTTGGTGTAGTCCAGTTCGGTGCCGTCGAGATACACATGGCTTTTGGGGTCGACAAACACTTTCACGCCGTAGCCTTCAAACACCAAATCTTCGGGCTGGATATCGTCAACAAATTCCAAAGTGTAAGCCATGCCCGAACAGCCGCTGGTTTTCACGCCCAAGCGGATGCCTTCGCCTTTGCCGCGTTTGGTGAGAAAGTTTTGGATATGGTTGGCGGCTTTTTCGGTTAATGTAATCATCGTCTTAATCCTTTACGCTTACTATGCGGGTGTCTTGTCATTCCGTAGGGTGGGCATCCCTGCCCGCCGTTGCATAACGAGTAAAATGTTATACGGTAAAAATTATTCATTTCCCCAAGCGGCGGGCGGGATGCCTGCCCTACGGTTTTTCAGACGGCCTTTATGAACTTTGAGGCCGTCTGAAAATTAATTTTGCGCTTTAGCCCATTCTACCGCTGCAACAATGGCCGCTTTGGCTTGCGGGCTGTTTTTCCAGCAGGTTGAACCGGTTAACGCCGCGCCTTGCTGCAAAATATCGTCCACATCTGCCGCGGCGAGTTTGGCGGTATCGTCCAAGCCCATTTGCTGCAAGCGTTGCAAAACGGTTTTGCCTACACCTTTTTGTGCCAGCAGAGATTGCTGTTGTTCGGGAGTAAAGGGCATGCGATCACCTTGTTTTCAAATGAGTTTGTGTGTTGAGACGGCCTTTAATTGGCTGTCTTTGCTGTTGAAGCGCGGTTACAAGTAGTGCCAAACCTGCAGGGCAGAAATGATCCCAGTAGCGCAAATACCGAGCGTTGCCGTTACATGCCTGTTTTCCATACCTGCCGCAACCATCTCATTTTGTTTAACGGGATGACATGAACCATACAATTGCGGCAGCTAAAGTGGACAGTATTATAGTCATTCGCGCACCTTTGCCCGTATTCAACCCGTCAAACATAATACCCGCTATTGAAAAAACAAACATGTAGGCGAGAATAGCTTTGAAGTATGAACTCATCATTTGCTCCTGAAACTTTTTTCACAACGCAGCGGTGATATGCATCATTTTCAATAACGCTCACATCTTCAAAATAGGCCAAACCTGTTGTTTGTCGGCTTCTTCCTGGCAGGCAATACATAGTTGCACGCCTAGCAAGGCTTGGCGGCGGGCTTCGGGAATCGGTTCGACGCATTCGGCACATTCGCGGGCACTTTTACCCGCAGGAAGATGTTACCGAACCAAAGCCAGCGCATCTTCCAGCGAGGTCTCGATTTGCTCTTGCTCCGCGCCATCCGGCGCCCAACCGCCGCCATGTTGCTTCAGCCTTATTCCGCGCCGTGTTTCTTTTTGTAGTCCGAAACAGCGGCTTTAATCGCGTCTTCGGCCAAAATCGAGCAGTGTACTTTCACCGGCGGCAGTTCCAATTCTTCGGCGATGGCACTGTTTTTAATCGCCAAAGCTTCATCAAGGCTTTTGCCTTTTACCCATTCGGTAATCAATGAAGAAGAAGCAATGGCCGAGCCGCAGCCGTAGGTTTTGAACTTGGCATCTTCAATCACGCCTTCGTCGTTCACTTTGATTTGCAGTTTCATCACGTCGCCGCAGGCAGGCGCGCCCACCATGCCGGTGCCGACCGATTCGTCGTTTTTGTCGAACGAGCCGACGTTGCGGGGGTTTTCGTAATGATCAATCACTTTATCGCTGTATGCCATGATGTGGGTTCCTTGTGTATATATTGGGTTATTCGGTTTATTTAAGGCCGTCTGAAAAGAATTTCAAGACAAATTAAGTTTTTGTTTTAAAAAATATAGTATGTAGTTAGTGATGGCTTTTGCGCGTTATTTCGTCCAGTCTTCCACCGATAAATCAGCAATCTGTTGGAAAGCGGCATCGTTGCTGACCAACACTGCGCTTACGGCGGAAGCATGGGCGGCAATCATCATATCTAAAGATGCCAGATTTTTACCCGACTGCTCTGTCTGCGCTTTAAATTTTCCGTAATGCGTGCTTGCTTGTTCGTCGAACGGCAATACGCTTATACGCAATAAAAGTTCATGCACGGCACGATGCAGCTTGGCCGCATCAGGTTTTTTTGCCAAGCCGTACATCAATTCGGCATGAGTAACCGCCGAAATATGTAGATCAGACATCGGCACGCTTTGCAATTTTGCCATCACATTCGGTTGCCGGCGCAGGATATGGCTCACAATGTTGGTATCCAAAAGGTAGCGCATGTTTTATTCCTGCCAGTCTGCAAACGGATCGCGTTGCTGTATGGAGGTATCGCGTTCAATGGTATCGCTTTCGTCAAGCTCCGATGCTGCGGCGATAAAACCCTGCCAGTCGCTCGGACGTTGCGACAAAATCACATCGCCCGTGGCTTCATCTCGGCGGATATACACTTCATCACCCGCAAATCGGAATGCTGCAGGCAGCCGTACTGCTTGGCTGCGGCCGTTTTGAAAAAGTTTGGCGGTTTGCATGGCGGTTTCCTTATTATATATATTGGGTAGGGATAATTTCAGTGTAAGGGTTTAATTGGTATTTATCAAGGTATATATCTTTTGATTTCAGACGGCCTCATAAACATCAATCTTAATGCTCTGCCCACTCAACCGTATTCAAATCAATCCCTTCTTTAAACATTTCCCACAGCGGTGAAAGTTCGCGCAGTTTGCCGATTTTGGATTTAATCAGTTCGGCGGCGAAAGCCACTTCTTCTTCGGTGGTCATGCGGCCGAAGGTGATGCGCAGGGAAGAGTGTGCCAGTTCGTCGTTGCGGCCTAACGCGCGCAGAACGTAGCTGGGTTCCAGCGAGGCAGAGGTACAGGCGGAGCCGCTGGATACGGCGAGTTCTTTTACGGCCATGATCAGGCTTTCGCCTTCGACGAAGTTGAAGCTCACATTAAGGTTGGTGGCGACGCGCTGTTCCAAATCGCCGTTGATATACACTTCTTCAATGCCTTCGATGCCTTTGAGGAAGATGTCGCGCAGCTTGAGAGCGTGGGCGATGTCTTGTTCCAATTCTTCACGCGCCAAGCGGAAGGCTTCGCCCATGCCGACGATTTGGTGGGTGGGCAGGGTGCCGGAGCGGAAGCCGCGTTCGTGGCCGCCGCCGTGGATTTGGGCTTCGAGACGCACGCGGGGTTTGCGGCGTACATATAATGCGCCGATGCCTTTGGGGCCGTAGATTTTGTGGGCGGACATGGAGAGCAGGTCGACTTTGGCGGCTTCTACGTCCACAGGGGTTTTTCCGCAGGCTTGGGCGGCATCTACATGGAAGATGATTTTGTTTTCGCGGCAGATTTCGCCGATAGCGGGAATGTCTTGAATCACGCCGATTTCGTTGTTGACCCACATCACAGAAATAAGGATGGTGTCGGGGCGGATGGCGGCTTTGAGTTCTTCCAAATCAATCAGGCCGTTTTCCTGCACGCCGAGGTAGGTTACTTCAAAGCCTTGGCGTTCGAGTTCGCGCATGGTATCCAAAACGGCTTTGTGCTCGGTTTTGACGGTGATCAGGTGTTTGCCTTTGGTTTTGTAGAAGTGCGCCGCGCCTTTGATGGCAAGGTTGTTCGATTCGGTGGCACCGCTGGTAAACACGATTTCTTTGGAATCGGCGTTAATCAGTTTGGCAATTTCGAGGCGGGCATTTTCTACGGCATCTTCTGCCACCCAGCCGAAGCTGTGGCTGTTGGAAGCGGGGTTGCCGAAGGTTTCGGTTAAGTAGGGAATCATTTTTTCGGCCACGCGTTTGTCAACGGGGGTGGTGGCGGCGTAGTCGAGATAAATGGGGGTATGAACGGTCATGGTTTGGTCTCTTTCGTTTTTATATTTCGGTATCTTTAGTGGATGTGGGTGAAGGTAACGACTTTGCCGTTGCTTTCGTTTTTCTGGTCGACAATGTTTTGCAGGGTTACGCTGCTTAGGTAGTCGTGAATGGTTTTGTTCAGGCTTTCCCACAATTCGTGGGTTAAGCAGGCGGTGCCGTTGTTGCAGTTGGCTTTGCTGCTACACTGCGTGGCATCGAGTTTGTCTTCGGCTGCGGCGATAATTTGGGCAATGTTGATTTCCTTCGCCGGCGCAGCCAAGATATAACCGCCGCCGGGGCCGCGCAGGCTTTCTACCAAACGGGCGCGGCGCAGTTTGCTGAACAGCTGCTCCAAATAGGATAGGGATATGTTTTGCCGCTCGCTGATGGCGCTGAGTTTGACTGCGCCGTTTTGCGCGTTCATCGCCAAATCAATCATAGCGGTAACGGCAAACCGGCCTTTGGTGGTTAATCGCATGATGGTGTTGGTGGTTTGTATTGTTATATTGGTGGGGGATTGTCTAATATCTGAGTGTTTTGGTCAAGTATCTGCCGGCAGGCATTGTTTGTTTTTATTGCAGCCATAAAATTTTTCAGACGGCCTCTAAAAGCGGCTTTTAGAACAAAACACTGCCTGAAAAAGGCATAAAAGCGTTTGCAATAAACAAAGGCTTGGTATAGATTGATAAGGATTATCAGATAGCCATGTAGAAGCCGTCTGAAAAAATGTTTTACAGCCAACACTATTCAATCAAGGTGGATTCAGTATGAAACGCGATTTGAGCAAAATGACCTGTATCGAAGATTTGCGCCGTGTGGCGCAGCGCAAAGTGCCGAAAATGTTTTACGATTATGCCGATTCCGGTTCGTGGACTGAAACAACTTATCGAGAAAATACCACCGATTTCAAAGACATCAAATTCCGTCAGCGCGTGCTGGTTAATATGGAAGGCCGCAGCTTGGCAACCAAAATGATCGGCCACGATGTGAAAATGCCTGTGGCGATTGCGCCTACCGGCTTTACCGGCATGCAGCATGCCGACGGCGAAATTTTAGCGGCGCGTGCGGCGGAAAAGTTCGGTATTCCGTTTTCTTTGTCTACGATGTCTATCTGCTCGATTGAAGACGTGGCCGAAAATACCAGTGCGCCTTTTTGGTTTCAACTTTATGTGATGCGCGACCGCGAGTTTATGGAAAACCTGATCAAGCGTGCACAGGCGGCGAAGTGTTCCGCTTTGATTCTGACTGCCGACTTGCAGGTTTTGGGCCAACGCCACAAAGATATTAAAAACGGCTTGTCTGCGCCGCCTAAGCCGACTTTGGCTAATTTGATCAATTTGGCCACCAAGCCTGAATGGTGTATGAAAATGCTCAACACCGAGCGCCGCACCTTCCGCAATATTGTCGGTCATGCGAAAAACGTGGGCGATTTGTCTTCGTTGTCTTCTTGGACTTCGGAACAGTTCGACCCGCGTTTGAGCTGGGATGATGTAGCCCGCATTAAAGATTTGTGGGGCGGTAAGCTGATTATCAAAGGCATTATGGAGCCTGAAGATGCCGAACTGGCGGTGAAGAGCGGTGCGGATGCGTTGGTGGTGTCCAACCACGGCGGCCGCCAGCTCGACGATACGGTTTCATCGATTAAAGCGTTGCCGGATATTGTCAGCGCAGTAGGCAGCGACATTGAAGTATGGCTCGACAGCGGTATCCGCAGCGGTCAGGACATTCTCAAGGCTTGGGCATTGGGCGCGCGCGGCACAATGATCGGCCGTGCGTTTCTATACGGTTTGGGCGCATACGGTGAAGAAGGCGTTACCCGCGCACTTGAAATTCTGTATAAAGAAATGGATGTTTCTATGGCGTTTACCGGACACCGCGATATTCACAACGTAACCAAAGATATTCTGGTTAAGGGTACTTATCCCGAAGCCAAATAAGCGGCAAGGTTCAAACAGGCCGTCTGAAAAGCCTTTTTCAGACGGCCTGTTTATGTGTGCGGAAAGGGGTAAAAACAGACTGCATTAATTGTTGTTTTATGTTAAAGTCTGATTTTAACCACGCGGCAGTTTGGGCTGCCGGAAAAAGGCTGTTTGAATTTAAAATCAGGTAACACAAGCAGAAATGCTGTCGGAACACGCTCAAGTATTCTGCCCGATTTTAAGCTTAAACAGCCTTCATCATGTTTACGGAAAGAGTTTCATGCAGTCTTGGCAGCTACCCGAACACATCGCCGACATCTTGCCTTCGACCGCGCGCCAGCTCGAAAGTGCGCGGGAAAAGTTGTTGGCTTTATTCCGTGTACACGGATATGAATTGGTGCATCCGCCCCTGATGGAATACAGCCACTCTCTGCTTACCCGTATCGACGCGGGGTTGTCGCTGAAAACCATCCGCGTCGTCGATCAACTCAGCGGCAGGCAGCTCGGCATCCGTGCCGACATCACGCCGCAGGTGGCGCGTATCGATGCCCATCTTTTGTCGGCCAACAACGGCATTAACCGTTTGTGTTACGCAGGCTCGGTGCTGCATGCCCGTCCGGACGGTTTTTTGAACACCCGCGAGCCTTTGCAGGTGGGAGCGGAACTCTACGGCTTTGCCGGAGTGGCCGCCGATATCGAATTGATTGATTTGATGCTGAAAAGCGTTTCGGTTGCCGAGTTTGGCGAGATTCTGCTTTCGCTCGGGCATATCGGCGTGTTTCGTGCGCTGGCGGAGGCGGCCGGTTTGAGTGAGCAGCAGTCGGAACAGCTGTTGGCCTTGATGCAGGATAAAGATGCCGCAGCCGTGCGCGCTCAGGTTGATGGCTGGCAGCTTGACGGAATGTGGGCCAAAGCCTTTGCCTTGCTGCCCACACTGTATGGCGGGCGTGAAGTATTGCAGGAAGCGCGTAACCGTTTGCCCGATTTGTTTGCGGTCGGCAAAGCATTAGACGAATTGCAGGCCGTTTGCGATGCCTTCCCCGGCCGGCAAATCCATATCGATTTGGCCGAATTGCGGGTAGACAATTATCACACCGGTTTGCTGTATGCCGCATACGGCAGCGACTGTCACGATGCCGTTGCACGCGGCGGGCGTTACGACGGTTTGGGTCAATATTTCGGCCGCGCCCGTCCTGCCACGGGTTTCAGCTTTGATTTGCGGATGTTTATCGGGCGCTTGCCGCAGAGCGAGCAAACGCAGTTTATCGCCGTGGCGCATCAGGATATGGCCGAGGCGTGCAGTGCAGTTGAGCAACTACGCGCCGAAGGCTATTGCGTGGTGGTCGATTACGGTGTCGAGCACAATGGCACGAAGAATACGACGCGCCGTCTGAAAAAACAGGACGGCGAATGGAAAGTTATTGAAACAGAAATGGAACAGGTTTGAGTTATGGCTAAAAACGTAGTGGTTATCGGCGCACAATGGGGCGACGAAGGCAAAGGTAAAATCGTAGACTGGCTGGCCGAAGAAACTTCGGGCGTGGTGCGTTTTCAGGGCGGACACAATGCAGGTCATACGCTGGTTGTCGGCGGTAAAAAAACCATTCTGCGTCTGATTCCGAGCGGTATTTTGCACGAAAAACTGGAATGCTTTATCGGCTCGGGCGTAGTGGTCAGCCCCGAAGCCTTGCTGGGTGAAATTGACGAACTGAATGCGGCAGGCGTAAAAAACGTAGAAGGCCGTCTGAAAATCGCCCCTACCGCCACCTTGATTCTGCCTTACCACATCGCGCTTGACCAAGCCCGCGAAGCCTCGCGCGGCAGCGGTAAAATCGGCACAACCGGCCGCGGTATCGGCCCTGCTTACGAAGACAAAGTCGCCCGCCGCGCCATCCGCATGGTTGACCTGTTCGACATCGAAAAACTGAAAACCAAATTGCAGGCCAATATCGAATACTACAATATTCAGTTGCAGCACCTGCATAAAGCCGAGCCGGTAAAATTTGAAGACGTGCTGGCAGTGGTTGAAAAATTCTCAAGCCGAATCAAACCTATGATCAGCGATGTATCGCGCACCTTGTATGAAAAAAACCAAAAAGGCGAAAAACTGCTGTTTGAGGGCGCACAAGGCACTTTGTTGGATATTGATTACGGTACCTATCCGTTTGTTACCTCTTCCAACTGCTTGGCCGGAGCCGCTTCCGCCGGAGCCGGTGTGCCGCCGCAAATGTTGAATTATGTGTTGGGTATCGTGAAAGCCTACACCACCCGTGTCGGCTCAGGCCCGTTCCCCACCGAACTGTTCGACGACATCGGCGCAGGATTGGCCGAGCGCGGCCATGAATTCGGCTCGGTAACCGGCCGTGCCCGCCGCTGCGGTTGGTTCGATGCCGCCGCTCTGAAGCGCTCCATTCAAGTGAACGGTATTTCCGGCATGTGTATCACCAAACTGGATGTGATGGACGGCATTGAAGAAATCAAAATCTGTACCGGCTACCAACTGCCTGACGGCAGCAAAACCGACATCCTGCCTTTCGGCGCAGATGCCGTAGCGGGTTGTACGCCGATTTACGAAACCATGCCGGGTTGGACGGAATCCACTTTCGGCGTGAAAGCGTTCGACAAATTGCCCGCCAATGCCAAAGCGTATTTGAAACGCATCGAAGAAGTGTGCGGCGCGCCGGTAGCGATTGTTTCCACCGGCCCCGACCGTGAAGAAACTATTGTGTTGCAGCATCCGTTTGCTTGATTTTTTCGCCTTTAATGCGCCCCGTTCGGCTGTACGTCTGATACGGGGCAGGGCGCTGCTCCAATCAGGCAAAGGGCATTTGTGATTGGCTTTGGAGATTTTATAGATCAGGTAACAGGGTAAACGCCGAATGTAAGAGTTTTTCTTTTGTTTGATATAGTTTATTGCGTATCAATCAGTCAATATTTGTAGCTGTAAGCCGCATTACTCCGCATCTGGTATCTTTAACTTATAGATAACTCAATTACTTTAGGGGCTGAAGTAGATTAGCCCTAAACACCACACCAAAGCCGCAAAGTTTTTAACTGCTGCTTTGGTGTCCCGAAGTTAAAACGAAACTCACATTCTTTCAAGAACAGAGGAAAAGATTTTCGGTCGA
>NZ_LGZA01000003.1:0-135710 GCF_001308005.1 Neisseria sp. 74A18 | reverse complement strand
GAGAGGCTGTGCCATTGGCCGAGCAGGACGGCTTTGAACATGGAGAGCAAAGGATAGGCGGGACGGCCGCCGTTGTCGCGCACGTAGCGGGTTTTGCGGCCGGCGAGGTATTGTTCGATGGGTGTCCGGTCAAGAATACGGTCGAGTTTGATGAGGGGGAAGCGGTCGAGATGTTTTTCGATGTGGTTGAGGGCGTCGGTGTGTAAAAAGCTGCTCATGAACAAAATCCTCTAAATTCCCGGAGTTTGATGTGAGTGGGAATTTAGAGGATTTTTGAGGGTTTTGCAAAGGTCTCAGGTGTAAGAAACTCTAGCGTTGTTTACACTTTCCGTTTTTTGCATGCAGACCCATTTTGGGATTTTTGAGGGTTGTCAAGAATGCCGAAAGGCACGGCGAAGCCGCATCGTTCTTGAGAATACTCAAAAATCACGAAACCATCATTCCTGCAAAAAACAAAAGCTGTTTGGCATAAAAAGTGTAAATAACCCGACCTTTTCCAACATCCAGACGGCATTTTGAAAACAATACATTCCCCAACACATAATGGCGGCGGAAATTGGGCATGACGTTTTCCTTTTTTTGTGTTTTGTTTATTGGTTTTTACCATTTGTAGGGTGGGCATCACCGCCCTACGGTAATTGGTTTTATTTGAGAATGCTTTCTAAGTTTTCGTATCGAACAATAGCTTTATCTAAAGCAGAATCGGGAACCACTTCCCATGGTTCACCATGTAACAAGCGGTAAACGGGGTCGATGAGAATTTGCTTAACATTAGCTGCGTTGATGCTTAATAAATCAACACTATAGTGCCAAAATTTATCGCCATAATCATAATTTGACCAAATTAATTCATTTTTTTCTAAAGATAAGACTCCCGGAAAATCACCCAAATACCAATTTTTATCAATTGGATATCGAACATAAAAGTCATCAAGGCAGTGACGTAACTCTGAAGAACTGACATGAAGAATAGGCCGCGCCTGTTGTTCGGGAATTGCGGTGCTTTCTCCGAAGAACGAAAATTGAAAGTTAATAAATCTGTGAGCCTTATCATCTATCAACTTTCTTGTTTTTTTCTTAAATATAGCAATACTTAGATTATCCCAAGGAAATAGCCAAGTACTTTCAGATTGCGTACAAATATAGTCTATATCTCCTATTTGAAATTCTGTACTGTTCGATAAAAAATCATTTAATTGTTCGGATAATAATCTGCGTAGTGCTTCTACCTCTTGGAAAAATTTTTCCAATTCATTTAAAGCCTGACTGATTGCCACGCCTTGCTGAATATTACTGTTCATCTGTTACTCTCCAAGTATTATTTAAAATCGGTACATTAATTTGAGTGAAATCAAAGATGCGAAAATGGCTATTTTGCCATTCCGAATCGGAAGGCAATTTTAATGCAGAAAAAGCATAAAACTGTTTTATTTTTAGAGCATTTAATAGCTTGCTCAAATCCTGCATATATAAAGCATATGAGCCATGATTATGCTTACATTCCGATAAAACGATACCCAAAAATTGTTGCCAAGTGAGGGCATGCCAAGGAAGTCCTTTTTGTTTGTGATAGAAATCAGGATGAATCATATCGGCCAAATAAATCAGATGCGTTTCTCCTTCTTGAAAGCAAGCCCACTCCCTCTCTAATTGATCGTGCCCGAAATGCGAGTAAGCTCCCCACTTCAGTTCAACAATATAGCTTTCTTTTTTACCATTCACCTCAAAATAAACCAGCATATCGGGTTCGGTTACCCTTTCCGTGTTATCTTTCCACTTATGTTTTCTGCGTTTCCAAAAAACGATTTGGTGACTGACATGCTGAATATCGTTTGGAATGCTTTGCTTTGATAGTTTCCGAAAAAAACGGTACACGTCAAAAGCGTTGAGATATTTCATTACCCCGAAAATGGTCGAAGTAATTTCATCTTCTTTAGGTGTATGGATGCGTTTGTTGGCAGATAAAAGCGCTTCTTTTTTAGCTCCTTTCAACCAACGGCTGCTTTTGCCTTGAATAATGGCATGAAGCATTTGGTCGTCCTTTCTTTATTTAGCAAGCGGAGGGCAAGGATGCCCGCGCCACAGCTGGTTGAAGCCGTCTGAAATTTCAGACGGCCTTTTGTCCGGTAGCCTGTTTACTTCTCCCCCAACTTCTTCAAAACCGCCTTCACCGTTTGAATCCTCACCGCCACATCTTCCATTACCGCGTTCACGCGCAATTTGTCTGCGCCGGCCATGCGGTAGTTTTTGTTGCTTTGCATCAGCAGGATGATTTGCGCGGGGTCAATGTTGTGGTTTTTGCCGAAGGTAAGGGTAAGGGCTTCGGCGGTGGCATCGATCGCGTCTATGCCCATTTCTTTGGCGATCAGGCGGATGCGGTGGCTTTCGATCAGGGTTTTGACGGGTTGTTCGGGCAGGCCGAAGCGGTCGACGAGTTCTTCGTGCACGCTGTTGATTTGGCCTTCGGTTTCGCAGGTGGCGAGGCGTTTGTAGAGCACTAGCCGTTCGTGGATGTCGGGGCAGTAGCTTTCGGGCAAAAGCGCGGGGCTGTGCAGTTTGATTTCGGTAGTAACGCCCAGCGGTGCGTCGAGATCGGGCTGGCGGCCTTTTTTGAGGTCGCGCACGGCTTGTTTGAGCATTTCGGTGTAGAGGGTGAAGCCGACCTGCATCATTTCGCCGCTTTGCCCTTCGCCGAGGATTTCGCCGGCGCCGCGGATTTCCAAATCCTGCATGGCCAGCGTGAAGCCTGCGCCGAGTTCGTCGGCGGCGGAAATGGCATCGAGGCGTTTTTCGGCATCTTTGGTGATGTATTCGGGCGTGAGCAGGTAGGCGTAGGCTTGGTGGTGGCTGCGGCCGACACGCCCGCGCAATTGGTGCAGTTGGGCAAGGCCGAATTTGTCGGCGCGGTTAATGATGATGGTGTTGGCGTTGGGAATGTCGATGCCGGTTTCAATGATGGTAGAACACAGCAACAGGTTGAACCGCTGTTGCAGGAAGTCGCGCATCACTTGTTCGAGTTCGCGCTCGCGCAATTGGCCGTGGGCGACGCCGATGCGGGCTTCGGGCAGCAGCTCTTGCAGGCGTTCGCGCATGTTTTCGATGGTTTCGACTTCGTTGTGTAAAAAGAATACTTGCCCGCCGCGTTTGAGTTCGCGCAGCACGGCTTCGCGTACGCTGGCTTCGCTGAAGGGTTTGACGAAGGTTTTAACGGCCAAACGGCGGCTGGGCGCGGTGGTGATGAGCGAGAAATCGCGCAATCCTTCGAGCGCCATGCTGAG
Organism: Neisseria sp. 74A18; assembly: GCF_001308005.1. Classification (NCBI taxonomy): domain Bacteria; kingdom Pseudomonadati; phylum Pseudomonadota; class Betaproteobacteria; order Neisseriales; family Neisseriaceae; genus Neisseria; species Neisseria sp. 74A18. Next base: position 132,432 of record NZ_LGZA01000003.1, on the reverse strand, counting down.
GGTGCGCGGAATGGGGGTGGCGGTTAGGGTGAGGATATCGACATTGGCGCGCAGGCGTTTGAGCTGCTCTTTTTGGCGCACGCCGAAGCGGTGTTCTTCGTCGATAATGACTAAACCTAAGTTTTTGAATTGGATATCGTCTTGTACGAGCTTGTGCGTGCCGATCACGATATCGACCGTGCCGTCGGCCATGCCGGCGAGCGTGGCTTTGGTTTCTTTGCTGCTGTTGAAGCGGGAAAGCTGGGCGACTTTAACGGGGAAATCGGCGAAGCGGTCGCTGAAATTTTGTGCGTGTTGTTCAACCAACAGCGTGGTAGGCGCAAGCACGGCCACTTGTTTGCCGCCCATCACGGCCACGAAGGCGGCGCGCAGGGCAACTTCGGTTTTGCCGAAGCCGACATCGCCGCACACGAGCCTGTCCATCGGTTTGCCTTGGGTGAGGTCTTTGAGTACGGCGGCGATGGCGGCGGCTTGGTCTTCGGTTTCTTCGTAGCCGAAGCCGTCTGAAAAGGCTTGGTAGTCCAATTCGTTAAACTGGAATTTAAAGCCTTCTTGTGCGGCGCGTTGGGCGTAGAGGTTGAGCAATTCGGCGGCGGTGTCGCGCGCTTTTTCGGCGGCTTTGCGTTTGGCTTTGCTCCATGCGGCGGTGCCCAAGCGGTGCAGTTGCACGTTTTCATAGGCATGGCCGGAATAGCGGCTGATCAGGTGCAGCTGCGACACGGGCACATAAAGCTGGGCTTCGTTGGCGTATTCGAGCAGCATCATTTCGGTGCTGCCCTCGCCCAAATCCATGCTGACCAAACCCATATAGCGGCCGATGCCGTGCTCTTCGTGTACCACGGGGTCGCCGATGTTGATTTCGGCCAAATCGCGCAAAAGGCCGTCTGAAACTTGGGCGTGCTTTTTGCGGCGTGCGGTGCGGCTGCGGGCGACGTATTGGTAGAGGTCGGATTCGGTGATGACGGCGAGGCCGGTTGTAGGCCGCGACATTTGCGCCGATTGTGTTTTGTCGGATTCGAGAATCCGACCTACTTCGTCCGGTTCGTGTGTCTGACCAACATTTTCAGACAGGCTACCTGAAAGGCCGTCTGAAAGATGGGCTGCTGTAGGTCGGATACTTGTATCCGACATTTGCGCTGATTGTGTTTTGTCGGATTCAAGAATCCGACCTACGGGTTCGGCCGATTCGGAAACACCGCCCGCGTTTTCAGACGGCAGCTGAAACCCATAAGCCAACTGCGTTACGGCAATGCACAGCGGCGCATCGCTGTTTAAAAATGCCTGCCAGCCGTCCACGCTTTTCGGTTTCAGACCATGCTGGGCAAAAAAGCCGAGCATGGTTTCGCGGCGGCCCGCGCTTTCGGCGCACAACAGAATCCTGCCCTCAAAGGCCGTCTGAAAACCGTGCAGGGCGGCTAGCGGGGTTTCGGATTGGCGGTTCACGGCCACATCGGGCAATTGGTGCTGCTTGCCGTGAAAGTCGGGCAGGATTTGCGGATAAGGTTTCAGACGGCCTGCAAACTGGTCTTCACTGAGATACAAATGCTGTGGATGCAAAGGCGGGTAAGCATCATCGCCCTGCGCCATCGCATAGCGGGTTTTCACGTCTGCCCAAAAGCGCGCAGCTTCGGCGTGTACGTCGCCGAGGCACACGACAACGGCTTCTTCTCCGATATAGTCGAACAATGTGGCGCATTCGTTTTCAAAAAACAGCGGCAGATAATATTCCACGCCCGCACCGAAATGGCCGTTGCTCACGGCTTTGTACACGGCGGCGGCGTTGTAGTCGCCCTCGATTTCTTCGCGGAAACGGCTGCGGAAGATTTTTTGCGCGTCGTCGTCGGTAGGGAACTCGTGCGCGGGCAGCAGGCGGATTTCGCTTACCGGAGCAAGCGTGCGCTGGGTGTCGGGGTCGAAAGTTTTGATGCTGTCGATTTCATCGCCGAACATATCGAGGCGGTAGGGCAACTCCGCGCCCATTGGAAAAATATCCAAAATACCGCCGCGCACGGCAAATTCGCCGGCGGCAATCACGTTGGAAACATGGCTGTAACCCGCTTCAATCAAGTTTTCGCGCAACGCGTCGATATCGAGCGTTTGACCCGTTTTCAGCCAAAACGTGCGCCCGAGCAGAAACGACACCGGTGCGAGCTTCTGCATGGCGGTGGCCACCGGCACCACCAACACGTCGGCCTGCCCGTTTTTCAGCTGCCACAAGGCAGAAAGCCGCTCCGAAACCAAATCCTGATGCGGCGAAAAACGTTCGTAGGGCAGCGTTTCCCAATCGGGCAGAAACACCGCATTATCCTGCGGGCGGAAAAACTGCCACGCGGTTTGCAGCCGCAAAGCCTGCTCCACATCTTGCGTGAGAATGATTTTTACAGGTTGTTCAGGCAGGCATTCGGTAAGCATCAAAGGCAGGCTGCCGCGCGAAAGGCCGAGCCAGCGGAATTTTTGGGCGGGGGCGGGGATGGGATAATTCATATGGATACGGATAGCAGTTTAGGCCGTCTGAAACATTTTCAGACGGCCTGTGTTGAAGATGCGCTTATTTTATCAGATTCGTTTGAGTGTATTGGCACAAGACTTCGGCCGCAGCATATCGTTCTCGTGCCTTTTCCTGTTTTCATACCGCTGCATTATAGTCAACCCACTTAAGCATAAAAAAACGCCGTCTGAAAATATCCTTTCAGACGGCATGTTGCTATCAATCCGACGGATTCAAACCGATTAGGCACCGTAAACCGGATTTTTCTCACACAAAGCGGTAGCAGCTTTGGCTACACGCTCCAATGTTGCTTGGTCTTCGGGGTTTTCCAACACATCGGCAACCAAGTTGGCCAACTCGCGGGCATCGGCTTCGCTGAAACCGCGGGTGGTAATCGCAGCAGTGCCGACGCGGATGCCGGAAGTCACAAACGGTTTTTCCGGGTCGTTCGGAATGGCGTTTTTGTTGATGGTGATGTGCGCTTTGCCCAAGGCTTCTTCGGCAGCTTTACCGGTGATGTTTTTCGAGCGCAAATCTACTAGGAAAACGTGGCTTTCGGTGCGGCCCGAAATAATGCGCAAACCGCGTTTCACCAACTCTTCCGCCATGGCTGCGGCATTGATTTTCACTTGTTTGGCGTATGCTTTGAATTCAGGCTCCAACGCTTCTTTAAAGGCCACGGCTTTGGCGGCAATCACATGCATCAGCGGGCCGCCTTGCAGGCTCGGGAAAATAGCGGAATTGAGGGCTTTTTCATGCGTGTTGTCGCGGCACAGAATCACGCCGCCACGCGGGCCGCGCAGGGTTTTGTGGGTGGTGGTGGTAACGAAGTCGGCATAAGGCACGGGGTTGGGATATTCGCCGCCGGCCACCAAGCCTGCGTAGTGAGCCATGTCTACAAACAAGTATGCACCCACTTTGTCGGCGATTTCGCGGAACTTCGCCCAGTCGATTTGCAGGGCATAGGCGGAAGCGCCGGCCACAATCATTTTCGGTTTGTGTTCCAAAGCCAAGCGTTCTACTTCGGCGTAATCCAGCACTTCGTTTTCGTCCAAGCCGTAAGTGATGGCGTTATACAGTTTGCCGGAAATGTTAACTGATGCGCCGTGGGTCAGATGGCCGCCGTGTGCCAAGCTCATGCCGAGAATGGTGTCGCCGGGTTTCAGCACCGAAGCGTACACGGCTTGGTTGGCTTGCGAGCCGGAATGCGGCTGCACATTGGCGTATTCGGCACCGAAGAGTTTTTTCACGCGGTCGATGGCCAGTTGCTCGGCGATGTCCACGTATTCGCAGCCGCCGTAATAGCGTTTGGCGGGGTAGCCTTCGGCGTATTTATTAGTAAGCTGGCTGCCTTGCGCTTCCATCACGGCGCAGCTGACGTAGTTTTCCGAAGCAATCAGCTCAACGTGATCTTGCTGTCGTTGCACTTCTTTGGCAATCGCGGCGGCGAGTTCGGGATCGTATTTCTCAATGGTTACGCTTTTTGAAAACATGGTTTGAAATCCTTCAGATGTTGGGAAAAATCAAGCAAAAAAATCGGAGCTATTGTAACTGAATTTACTGCACCCGCGAATGAAAAAATCAGATATTGTTAACAAAACACGTTCATAACCCGCCCCTGCTCCCCTCCCTTTTTCCAGCCCGCGCTTATTTCTTATTTTGATGAAAGCCATTCTTTCCGTTGGTAAAAAATTATTCTTGCTTTCTCTTCCGAAATCCTGCAAAACAGGCAATCAAACTGTTTCAGACGATTACAAAATGCCATAAAATCAAGCAGATTCGATTAACATCAACAAAAACTTATTCAAACTACGATAAATCTTAGTTATAATCAGATTTTCTAAACCAACTCATTTTCAGACGGCCTCTCAACCGAAGGAAATCCGATGCTTTTGGCACTTTCATTACGCGATTTTGTCATCGTAGAAAAACTGAATCTCAACTTTCAAAACGGCTTTACCGTGCTGACCGGCGAAACCGGCGCAGGCAAATCGATTACGCTTGATGCCATCGGCCTGCTCTTGGGCGACAAAGCCGATTACAGCCAAGTCCGCACCGGAGCCAAAGAAGCGCAGCTTTCCGCCCTATTCGATATCGGCGGCCTGCACCGGCTGAAACAGAACCTTTACGAACAAGGGCTGATTGAAGAGGGCGACGACGAACTCAGCATCCGCCGCATTATCGACGCCAAAGGCAAAAGCCGCAGCTTCATCAACAATCAAACCGCCACCCTCGCCCAACTCAAAGCCATCGGCGGGCAGCTTATCGACATCCACGGCCAAAACGCCCACCACTCGCTCAATCAGGAACCGGCTCAACGCCAGTTACTTGATGCCTTTGCCGGCGCCCAAAAGCAGGCTGAAACAGTGAAACAGTGTTACCAAAACTGGCATAACGCGCAAAAAGCACTTAGCGAAGCACAAAATCAAGCTGAGAATATGGCTATCGAGCGCGAACGGTTGGAATGGCAATTTAACGAACTCAACCGTCTCGACCTCAAACCGGGCGAGTGGGAACACCTTAATCAAAGCCACAGCAGCTTATCCCATGCTGCCGAATTATTGCAGGCTGCCGAACAGACGGCCGACTACATCAACGGCGACAACGGCATGCAGCGTCAACTGTACCAATGCCAGAAAATGTTGGATTCTCTGCAACAAATCGAACCGCGCTTTGCCGAAAGCCTGAATATGCTGGCCAGCATCGAAGCGGAACTCAGTGAAATCAGCGCCAATATGCGTGATGTTGCCAACCGGGTCGAAATCAACCCCGAAGAATTGGCCGAACAAGAACGCCGCATGGGTGAACTGATGTCAACGGCACGAAAATACCGTGTCGAACCCGAAGAGCTGCCCGCAAAACTCGAAGAATTAAGCAACCGTCTGCAAACCCTGCAGGCCGCAACCGATATTGCCGTACTTGAATCTGCCGTAGCACATACCGAAGCCGAATATATGGAAGCTGCACAAACCCTTTCGGCCATGCGCCATCAGGCCGCCGCCAAACTCAGCAGCGAAACCACTGCCCACATGCAGCAATTGGCCATGAAAGGTGCCCAATTCCATATCGAATTATTGCCCGTCTCCCCTACCGCGCACGGTTTGGAACAAATTCAATACCAAGTTGCCGCCAATGCAGGCAGCCCGCTCAGACCGCTGAACAAAGTTGCATCCGGCGGCGAACTTGCCCGCATCAGCTTATCTATCCAAGTGGTTACCAGCCAATACACCCAAGTGCCGACTTTGATATTTGATGAAGTCGATACCGGCATCGGCGGCGGTGTTGCCGAAACTGTGGGTAAGGCTTTGCGTTCATTAGGTAAAAAACACCAAGTATTGGCCGTTACCCACCTTCCCCAAGTCGCCGCATGCGGAGAAAACCACTGGCAGGTGCACAAACACAGCCAAGATGGGAAAACCACCAGCGAAATCAGTGTGCTTGATCAAGCCGGACGCATTCAGGAAGTGGCCCGTATGCTCGGCGGAGAAACCATTACCGAAACCACCCGCAGCCATGCCGCCGAACTGCTCGACATGGCATCCGCTCAAGAGGGGTAACGCAACCGTTTAAAAGCGTAAAAAAATGGCTTGATCACTCTGTTGAAACGCTATGATCAAACCGCTTGCTTATAGAGAACGATCGTGCAAGCTGCTAAAGCGGCCACAGAATCGGTTTCATACTACCTGCATTGTCTTTTATTGTCTGAGGTTTGCTGCTGTGTATAAAAATTAGTTGATTGGCTATATATTTTTCAGGCAAACAAATCGAGGCCGTCTGAAACAATTTTATTCAGACGGCCTCATTCAATTCACACCATTCAATTTAACGCCTTTGCTTGGTTAAAAGGTTTTGCCCAGCTCGATAAACATGCGGTTTCTATTGTTACTGTGATAAGGATCATTGCTGGATGTGCGTTGGTGGCTAAATGTCAAACGGGGAGTCAAACCTTCATAATGAACCGCGCGGTGCCAAATTGAAACCGATGTGTTCAACTCCTTATCCCGACGTTTTGCCCCTGCACTGAAAAAGCTCGGCGTTTTATAAAAGCGTTTGGCCACTCCGACCTGCCAACGGGTGGACAAACCGCCCCCCCATTCCTGACCCCAAACGGCACGCAAACCATAGCGGTTAAAATCATCCGAACGGTCGTCGCGGTTGCGTTCTTGATAAAGGTCTGCGCCGCCCAGCCAATATTGTCTCGCACTGCGTTGATACATCAAAGAACCGCTGGCAAAACGGCTGTTGATATCGGAACGTTTGCGCTTCTGGTTATTGAGACGCGAGGCTTCTATTGCAGTGAGGCTTTGCAAATTATGCGTTTGCCAACGGTTCCAGTGGATACGCGCACCGCTGGAATAACTGTAAGCGTGCTTACCGTAAATACGCCGCTCGTGAAAAGGAGTCAGCCCGATATCATTGCGTTGGTCTGCGTAACCCAAACCGGCCGAAACACGCGCCGTGTCGTCGTTATAACGTGAATAAGAACGGTAAGCCTTCCCAGCCAAGTCCACTCCGGCTTTGGCATACAGCCCCTTTTTCAGCGACCATTTTTTCTCCGCACCAAACTGGTAGTTAAAACCCGTCGCATTAATCGGCTTGTCGAAAGTCCAACCGTCGAAACAGCTGCTTTGCGGATTGTTTTTCCGGCGGCTTTCGCACTCTTGTTGAGATAAATGCCTGCCCAACTGCTGCTGCTTCGGAGCCTGATTGATATTTTGCTCACGGGTAATATTGAAGCCGCCGTAAATCTGCCACGAATCACGCTGGCGCAATGCTTTTCGGTATGCCTCTACCCGCTGAAGCACAGGCTCGGGCAATTCTTCGGTCTTAAGCCTGTCGAATTGGTCTGCCGCCGCTTCATTTTGCTGGTTCTCAAACAAAGCTTGTGCCAACTGCAAGCGGATTATTGATGAATCGGGCTGGGTGGAAATCAAAATACGGTAAAGCTTAACCGCTTCCCCCGCTTTACCGCTGTATTGATAAACCAAAGCCTGACCGAACAAAGCCATTTCTTGGTCATGTTTCGGCCATTTACGGTAAATCGGCAGCAATACCTTGATACCTTCGATGTTTTGAGCCATTACGGCAGAATACATGGCTCGAGACAATAATTCCGGATTTTCCAGCAGCGTTTTTTCATCTACCTCGAGCACTTTTTCCTGCTTAGGAGGAGCCTCTACCTCCGGCTTCCCTGTCTGTTGAAGTAGAGAAGGTTCCGCGGGATGAAGATTTAATTTCATCTCCGGATTAGGCAGCGGAAGTTCATCGGCGGGCGAAGGAGCAGGATTGGCAAACGCTTGGGAAAACAACCCGCTTATTGAAAGGAAAAGCAATGCGTATTTCATGATATATATTAAGCAGATGATTGATCGGCTGAGACCTTTTGCACTCCCGTCTGCGGTGCATTTCTGCATTATACGCTACCCACTTGCTCAGCCTATCGTATGATAGGCCGGCACTCGCTGTGCTGCTGCGCATTGAACTGCATCGGTATTCGGGATTTTGCAAAGGCTTCCGGCCTTTTATTGAACGTTAATTTAACCAAGATAATTTAAGGCATATCGCCATCGGGCGTTGCAACGATTTTGGCTGCAACGCCCGATAACGACATGCTTTAGAAAATCTGTCTTTACATTTCAAAAATCATTTTAACACATACATACAAATTATCTATTCCATTTTTGTTTCTTTTTTTGATTTTCAATGCAATCAGGTTGCCGGCAGGCTTAGGGTGTTTACACTTTTCAAAGCCAAAGGCTTTTGTTTTTACTGAAAAATGATTTTTATGCTTTTCAGCATAACATTCGGCAAAGGCTTCCCGCCTGTCGGATAAATCTCAAAAATCTGCAAACGGTGCTTGTATGCAAAAACGAAAAGTGTAAACAATGCCTAATCATCCGCAAACAAACTGCTGTTAAACAACGTATGCCGCTGCCGATTCATCCTGCCATTGCCCTGCCTGAACATTGAGCACGCTATATTCCGGCACGATCACATTTTCGGCAAATGCCGCCGTATTCTCTTTACCCAACAAACCGGAAAGGTTCAATTCGGTTACAGCAAGCAGATTATCCAACTTGGCTGTATCCTGCGGTTCGGCTAAGAATATCTCGTCTTGCTCTTCCGTTTTCAGCACCACCGATTCGGAATGCTCCGATTGTGCAGAGCTTGTTTGGCGGTCAACGGGGATTCCCGAAATGCTGTCGGTGCCGATGTCCCATAGATTGGCCGTATTGCCATCATCATGAACAGCCCCCGCTGCCGGCGCAGTAATATGCTCTATTTTAGCCAGCGCTTTATTATTGTGGGTATTGTCATCGGCAAACACATCAACTTTGCTGCGTTCGATCCAGCTGCGGTAAAGTTGGCCTTTGAGGTCGGTGGTAATGTCGTTGCCGTAAGCATGCAAATCCGGCGTTTCGCTGCCTGCACGTCCTAACACGCTGATCAAAGGCTTGTTCATGTTGCCGTGAATTTCAAAGTTGTTGTTGTTCACATGATAACTTTGGGCATTGCCTATCATCTGAATGCCTTCGATGCTGCCGTCTGACTGCTTGCGTATGGTCAGATCATTACCTTCGAAGGTTACTTTTCCGCGCAGCTTACCGTTATTGCTCTCTTCGTTGATAAACACGGGCACGGTTCCCGACCGGATCACGCCGATGCTCATTTTATTGCCTGTGATATTGATGTCGCCCGCACCCGAACCTTTATCGCCCGTTACGCGGTCGCGGGTATTGTTGATTACGGCAATCATGTATTTGGTCGATTCGCCTTGAATCACGTTATTGCTGATATCCAATTGATAGTGCATCTTCTGTTCGTGATTGCGGAATTCGATACCGTAAGTATGCTGGGCGTTTTTATACATTTCCAAATTTTTGATGGTATTGCCGTGAATTTCAAATTTACCCGTAGCACTGCTGTTTAAATCTTTAAACTGCGTATTGGTCTGCACTTGAATCCCAGAATAGCCGTGATAAGTGTATCGAGGGTTGTCGCTTACCGCCAAACGGAATGTAGGATCTTGAATGATGGTGTTGTCGGCAATCTTTACGGTATCCATTGTAAATTGGCGGTTATAAACCGAAATACCATACAGTCTGTCGCCGATTAAGGTGTTGTTTGCAATCACAACGTCGTCGCCGTCATGAACATCCAAACCTTTGCGGTAGTTGTGGTCCGTCGTATTGTTCGTATATGTAATGCCGTAGTTGTAACTGCCGGCCATGCTTGCAATACCGTAACCCGTACCGCCGTCGGCTTCGTGTCCGTTCCACGCCAGTTTGTTGCCGCTGGCCACAAAATCTTTTTGATACGCAACCAAGGCTCCGGCTACACGGTTGTGATGCAGATAACTGTCGACAATGCGGTTGTTTTCGCCTAAAGGCAGATTGTCGTAGTGTTCGTCTACTTCTTTCCAAATCAATCTGGCTTTATAGGTTCTGCCTTTCGCACTTTCGGGGTCTTTCTGCAAAGCCTGCGTTGATGTGAAAAACACGCCCGCACGGTTTGCGCCGGATACTTCTACTTTGCTGATCAGTGTGTTATCGGCATCGTTAACCAAAATACCGTTTACCTTGCCGAAATAGCTTTGGCCTTTGCGGTAAAAATCAGGGTGGGTGTATTTCACCGACAAATCGGCAATGGTTTTATTGCTTTGCCCGTCCACTAAAATACCGGCAAAATCGCGCACATCGTCTTCGTTGCTGTTCGGATTGAACACCCCTTTTTGCGCTTTATCGAAAGACACAACGGTTTTGCCCATGCCGTCACCAAAAATACCGGTAACACCCGAATTTGCCTTATTCAAAACAATTTGGTCGGAAATATACAGCTTGCCGCTCAAGCGCACGGCTACTTTTTCTTGGTGGGCAGCTGCGAGCGCATTATTAATCGCAGCCAAGCTGTCGGTTTTACCGGTTGCATCGGTACCGAATTCTGCCGCATCGATATAACGGCCGTACTTTTCATGCTGGTAAATATAGAAATGCCCGTCTTTACCGAAGCGCACTTCCATTACTTCGCTGTCGTTATTGCCTACTTTTTCCAATGAATCCGGCGATGTAGGCTCTGCCTGATCAACAGGCTTCACAACCGCCGCATTTTCAATCTTGGCAGTTTTTTCCGATTCCTGATTTTCGGCTGTGTTTTGATCTATAACCGAAGGCGCATCTTCAGTAGGAGCCACTTCCGCCGCTTCTTCCGAAACTTCTATCATATCGGCTTGCGCCACTTTTTCAGACGGCTTCTCTTGTTCTATCTCTTTGGTTTTCTCTTGATCTGCAACCGAAGGCGCATCTTCGGCAGGAGTCACTTCTGCGGCTTCTTCCGAAACTTCTACCGTATCGGCCTGCGCCACCTTTTCAGACGGCCTTTCTTGCTCTATCTCTTTGTTTTCCTTCTGTTTATCTGCAGGCGGTGCTACATCGGCAACGGTCGGTTCCGCATCGTTTGTGGCGATAAACAATTGTACCCCGCCACTGTTTTTCTCTTCAGACGGCATCTTGCCAAGCGGTGCTTCTTCTTTACGGTTAACCTTAGCAGGTGCAGAAGGTGCCGCAGCTTCATGCGAAGACTTGCCGCCTCCGCCGCCCGCCAACGCACCAATCAAACCCGCTCCGGCCAAACCGCCCAAAGCAACCGCCAATTTGTTTACCCCGCCCGACGACGAACGGCCAACCGTAACCTCTTGCGCCAACAAAGCCGTTTCGGGCGCTTCTACTTCATAATAATGCGCATTGCCCTTTGCATCGAAAGCAAACACCCGGCTGCCGTTCTCAGGTTTGGCATATACATAGTAGTCTTCAATCACAATATCCGGCTGCGCTGCCGCAGAATCTTTCGCGCGGATATGCAAATGATTACCCACCTGCACCAATTCGATATTTTCAGGCACCAAGCCGGTATCTTCATCTGCCAACCGATAAACGGCATGCGCTTCTGCCTGAATATACAAAGGCTTACCCGACCCTCTGTGCGCGTTGTATTGCACAACACCTTCCGCATCCACAAAGCGTCCGCCAACCAACCTGCCCACAGAAACAACGATCTGATTAGACATCTTAAAAATCTCCGTAATATGAATATTTATTTTTTATTTATAAAACAATCAGATGAAATAAAAATTACTGAAAGGCAAACTCAAAACAAACATTTATTAACAATTAATAACATTTATTAATTTTTTAACCAAAATTTAGCTTGAGCAGTAATCAATATTCTTAATTCATCATTCAAATACACATTTAACAAGCACAACCTTGAACCGACCAATAAAACAACAATATGTTTTTTATATTAATTTTATTCATCTATATTCAAAAACCAATTTGTAAAAGTAACTTTATTTATTATTTACAAATTAAAACAAAAGGTATCACTAATGACAAAATCATGCAAATATTTAATTGGAATTTTCAACATCTTGGAATATTTACAACAACCCATCCCACCCGGGCCGTCTGAAAATACTTTTGCCCGCCATAAAAAAACAGCCGGCGTGCTTTTTTAACCAAGCACCTTCCGGCAAAACATAAAAAATGTTTACTATTCATCACATTAGAAGAGGAATACGCTATACCCACCCAAACACCACTCGCTATCAACCGGGCACGGCCTATCTCTCTTTTTGCTTTAGCCTGCTGTTTTTTAGGTGTAATTTGCGTTACAATAGCTCCCTTTAAAATTGAAGCGGAACGCCTTATAAGGCTGTCTGAAACAGTTTTCAGACGGCCTTTGTTTGTTAACCCTTGCCGTCCGCACCAAACCACAGAAAAACGAATCAAACATCATGGAAAATGTAAACAGAATCGTTGCAGAAGGCATTGCAGCCCTTAATGAAGCCCCGGATTTTCAAGCATTAGAATTAGTCAAAGCCCGCTACATGGGTAAAACCGGCGAACTGAACGCCCTTTTGAAACAGCTCGGACAAATGCCTCCCGAAGAGCGCAAAACCGTCGGCGCCCATATCAACGAATGCAAAAACCGCTTTCAGACGGCCTATAACGAAAAACGCGATGCTCTCAACGCCGCGCAGTTGCAAGCCCGTCTTGCTGCCGAAGCATTAGACGTTACCCTGCCCGGCCGCGGCCAAGTTTCAGGCGGCCTGCACCCCGTTACCCTTACCCTCCAACGCGTGGTCGAACTCTTCCACGGCATGGGTTTCGACGTGGCCGACGGCCCCGAAATCGAAGACGATTTCCACAACTTCCAAGCACTGAACATTCCGCAAAACCACCCTGCCCGCGCCATGCAGGACACCTTTTATGTAGAAAACGGCGACGTATTGCGCACCCACACCTCGCCCATCCAAATCCGCTATATGCTGGACAAGAAAAACCCGCCCATCCGCATCATCGCCCCCGGCCGCGTGTACCGCGTGGACAGCGATGCCACCCACTCACCCATGTTCCATCAGGCCGAAGGCTTATGGGTGGAAGAAGGCGTAACTTTTGCCGACCTCAAAGCCGTATTTACCGACTTCATCCGCCGCTTTTTCGAACGCGACGATCTGCAAGTACGCTTCCGCCCGTCGTTTTTCCCCTTTACCGAGCCTTCCGCCGAAATCGACATCATGGGCGACAACGGCAAATGGCTGGAAGTGGGCGGCTGCGGCATGGTGCACCCCAACGTATTGAACAACGTCAACATCGACCCGGAAAAATACACCGGCTTCGCTTTCGGCATCGGCCTCGACCGCTTCGCTATGCTGCGCTACGGCGTTAACGATTTGCGTTTATTCTTTGATAACGATTTGAGTTTTTTGAAGCAGTTTAGATAAACACTTATGCAGAAAATATGGCTGTGGCTGTATTTATTTACTTTCGTCCTGTTAGTTTTCGCTTTCTACTGCGTCAATCGTTCATGGCAATCAGCCGATTTAAAAACCGGCATCGGCGATATCGAGCAAGCTTTACTCTGGAGCCGTTATGGAAGCTGGAGTATTTTGGCTGGTTGGTTAACAGGATTTAGCGCGAGCTGTTTGTTTCCTTTTTTTAAAAACAAAGAAAAACCCGCCTTTGTAATTTGTTTTAGTTGCGCTTACGGTATCTTCGCCATATTCATGATGATGCAGTAACGTTCTACATCCTTTTTCAACAAAACAAATCGGGTATTCAGGTTTATATAACAAGCAATGGGGACCTTAGTAGTTATATCCCAGTTAACGATATATAAAGAGATAACTCATGCAATTTTCTTATTCTTGGCTCAAAACCCAAGCCGATACCCGTCTTTCAGCCGATGAATTCGGTCATTTATTAACCATGTCCGGCCTTGAAGTGGAAGAAGCCGAAACCGCTGCTCCCGCATTTTCCAATGTGGTGGTTGCCGAAGTGAAATCGGTAGAAAAGCACCTGGATGCCGACCGCCTGAATATTACCCGAGTAGATGCAGGCACGGGAGAGCTGATTCAGATTGTTTGCGGTGCGCCGAATGTGAAAGCGGGCATCAAAGTGCCCTGCGCCCTGCCCGGCGCGGTGCTGCCCGGCAATTTCAAGATCAAGCCGACCAAAATGCGCGGGCAAGTTTCAAACGGCATGCTGTGTTCTACCAATGAACTGGGATTGCCCGATGACGGCATCGACGGCCTGTATATCCTGCCCGACAATGCACCCGTCGGCGAAAATCTCCGCAATTATCTGGACTTGGACGACACCGTATTTACGCTGAAAATCACGCCGAACCGCACCGATTGCCTAAGCATCAAAGGTTTGGCGCGCGAAACCGCAGCATTAACGGGCTGCGCGTTCAATCAGCCTGACATTCAGACGGCTGCGATCGGCAGCAGCAAAACCCAACCTGTGCGCATCGATGCCCCCGAAGATTGCGGCCGCTTTTTGAGCCGCGTGATCGAAAACGTCGATGCTCAAGCCGCCACGCCCGAATGGATGAAAAACCGTTTAGCGCGCAGCGGTATCCGCAGCATTTCCGCGCTGGTAGATATCGGCAACTATGTGATGCTGGAAATCGGCCAGCCCATGCACGTTTTTGATGCCGACAAACTTTCGGGCAGCATCATCGTGCGCCGTGCCAACGAGGGTGAAACGCTGGCTTGCCTGAATGAAAAAACCGTTACCCTATCCGATAACACCTTAGTGATTGCCGACGAAAAAGGCGCGTTGAGCATGGCCGGTTTGATGGGCGGCGAAGCGAGCGCAATTTCAGACGGCACCCGCAATATCGTGATCGAATCGGCTTGGTTCGCCCCTGAAATCATTGCCGGCAAATCGCGCCAATACGGTTTCGGTTCCGATTCATCGTTCCGCTTCGAGCGCGGCGTGGATTTCGAATTGCAACGTGATGCCATCGAACGCGCCAGCGAACTCATTTTGCAGATTTGCGGCGGTCAAGCGGGCGAAATCGTAGAAGCCGTCGGCAAACTGCCCGAACGTAAAACCGTATCCGTCCGTACCGAGAGAGTCGAAAAACTGCTGGGCGTAGCCGTAGATGAAGCGCGCATCGAAAGCATTTTGTCTGCCCTCGGCCTGCAACCGCAAAAAGTTTCAGACGGCCTCCAAGCCACATCACCCAGCTTCCGCTACGACATTGAAATCGAAGCCGATTTGATTGAAGAAATCGCCCGCGTTTACGGCTACGAAAACATTCCCGACGATTACACTTCAGGCCGTCTGAAAATGATGGCACTGCCCGAAACCCAACGTCCGCGCTTTGCCGCTTACCGTCAAATGGCTGCACGGGGTTATCAGGAAGTGGTCAGCTATGCTTTCGTTAACGAGCAATGGGAACGGGATTTTGCCGCCAACGAGCACCCTATCCGTCTGCAAAATCCGCTGGCCGCACAATACAGCGTGATGCGCTCGACACTTATCGGCGGCTTGGTGGAAATTCTGCAAAACAACCTCAACCGCAAGCAAAACCGCGTGCGCGTGTTTGAAATCGCCCGCGTATTCAGCAAAGATTCAGACGGCCGCTTTATTCAAAAAGAACGCTTGGGCGGTTTGGTTTACGGGTCCGCCCAACCCGAACAATGGGGCGAGAAAACCCGCGCGGTCGATTTTTACGACATTAAAGGCGACGTAGAAGAACTGCTGGCAGGCAAACATGCCGAGTTCGTCAAAGCAGAACACCCTGCCCTGCACCCCGGCCGCACCGCAGAAATTAAAATCAACGGAAAAACGGTCGGCTTCATCGGCGAACTGCACCCGCAATGGCTGCAAAAATACGATCTGCCCCAAGCTCCGCTGGTTTTCGAAGTAGATATGGCTGCCGTATTGGAACAGGAAAAAACCGTTTACC
Organism: Neisseria sp. 74A18; assembly: GCF_001308005.1. Lineage (NCBI taxonomy): Bacteria > Pseudomonadati > Pseudomonadota > Betaproteobacteria > Neisseriales > Neisseriaceae > Neisseria > Neisseria sp. 74A18. The sequence goes on along the minus strand of NZ_LGZA01000003.1, from coordinate 116,684 downwards.
GGCCCGTTTCCAAATTCCAACCGTCCCGCCGCGATTTGGCATTTGTGTTGCCGGAGAGCACCGGCTATGCCGAACTGCATGCCGCGTTAAGCGGCGTCCGCAGCCCGCTGATTCAGGAAATCGCCCTGTTCGACGTATACCGAGGCACCGGCCTGCCCGACAACATGAAGAGTATGGCCGTGAAAATCATGCTGCAAGATATGGAAGCCACGCTTACAGACGAAGCCGTAGAGCCTCTTATAGCAGAGTTAATCAAAGCGGCTGAAAGTGCGGGGGCGCAACTTCGCGGCTAAAAAAAACCTTATTCACTTGAATTCTAAAAAAAAATTAGTAATAATCCCCACCTATTGAAAAATGAAGGTAATAATATGACATTAACGAAAGCCGAATTGGCAGATATTTTGGTAGAAAAAGTAAGCAGCGTAACCAAAAACGATGCCAAAGAAATCGTCGAACTCTTTTTTGAAGAAATCCGCGCCACTTTAGCCCGTGGCGAAGAAATTAAAATTTCCGGATTCGGCAACTTCCAATTGCGCGACAAGCCCCAACGCCCCGGCCGCAACCCGAAAACCGGCGAAGAAGTGCCGATTACTGCCCGCAGAGTCGTTACTTTCCATGCAAGCCAAAAACTCAAAGGCATGGTGGAGCACTACTATGACAAACAACGTTGATACCGTTCCTGTTATTCCCGCCAAACGCTATTTCAGCCTGAACGAAATGTGCGAGCTGGTGCAAATCAGCCCTGCACAATTTTCCCAATGGCAGCACGAAAACGGCGTGGTAGTAGGCTACGGCGGCAATAACTATACCCGTTCCGACGTATTAAAGCTGATCAAGCTCAAAGACACGTTTGCCCCTTTTGTAGATACTTTCACCCATAACGCACTGGATGCAGAAGGCAACCCTGCCATTCAAGCCGATGAAATGCGGGATGAACTGCAAAAAATGCTGGGCGAAATTGAAAAAACACTTGCCAGTTGAGTAATGTGACTTTATAATCACGTTCTCTTTTCGAGTCGGAGTGTGGCGCAGTCTGGTAGCGCACTTGCATGGGGTGCAAGGGGTCGAAGGTTCGAATCCTTTCACTCCGACCAACAATAAACAAAGTCAGCTACAAGTTAGCTGGCTTTTTTATTTATCGGTAAATCGCATTATCAAACGGCAACGATTTAGAAAAACGGCTGGGCTGTGATGAGTATGGTTGGTTATGTTTCAACAAACCGGGCAATGCAGAAATAATCTCTCCGTATTTCCTCTACTCTATATAGTCCGTCAAACCGAGCCCTTGCCTAAACCTTTAGCATGAAGGCCGTCTGAAAAATTCCAGCCCTAGGGTCTGTTGGTATTTGGCTGATGGAGCGGTTTTTTGAGCAAAAATACCGCCATTAGGCAAATTGTCGACAGACCCTAACGCAAGCCGCTGTTCTCAGGTTTGTATATTTACTATTTTCAGACGGCCTCTATCGGATAAATATCATGAAACCATCAATTTTGGACAAACTTCAACAACTGGCCGACCGTTTGGAAGAAGTAACCCACCTGCTCGGCCAACCAGAAGCAACCGATGATATGGACAACTACCGCAAGCTGACCCGCGAGCACGCGGAAATCACACCGGTAGTGGAAGTATTCCGGCAATACACACAAGCGCAGAGTGATTTGGCAGATGCCGAAGAAATGCTGTCCGACCCGGAAATGAAAGAATTTGCCGCAGAAGAAATCGAAGCCGCCAAAGCGCAGATTGACTCTTTAGACACCGAATTGCAAAAGCTGTTGCTGCCCAAAGATGCCGATGACGATAAAAACATCTTCATCGAAATACGCGCAGGCACCGGCGGCGACGAAGCCGCGCTGTTTGCCGGCGACCTGCTAAGAATGTACAGCCGCTTTGCCGAACGCAGCCGCTGGCAGGTGGAAATCGTTTCCGCCAACGAAAGCGACTTGGGCGGCTATAAAGAAGTGATTGCCCGCATTGTCGGCTTAGGTGCTTACAGCAAATTGAAATTTGAATCGGGCGGACACCGTGTGCAGCGCGTACCCGCAACCGAAAGCCAAGGGCGCATCCATACATCGGCCTGCACCGTAGCCGTGATGCCCGAAGCAGACGAACTGGAAGAAATCCAGCTCAACCCTGCCGATTTGCGCATCGATACCTTCCGCGCATCCGGCGCCGGCGGCCAGCACATCAATAAAACCGACTCCGCCGTACGCATTACCCATCTGCCTACCGGCATGGTGGTGGAATGCCAAGACGGCCGTTCGCAGCACAGCAACAAAGCTCAAGCCATGAAAGTATTGGCTGCACGTTTGAATGATGCGCAAAAACGCGAAGCCCAAGCCAAAGAAGCGGCCGAACGTAAAAGCCTGATCGGTAGTGGCGACCGCAGCGAACGCATCCGCACCTACAACTATCCGCAGGGCCGCGTAACCGACCACCGCATCAACCTAACCCTGCATAAACTCGATTTTATTATGGACGGCGATTTGGAAGAGCTGACCACCGCTTTAATAGCGGAACATCAAGCCGAGTTGCTGGCCGAAATGGGTGATTGAGACGACTAAACCGTTAAAATTTTCGCCAAAATGTAAAAATCAACACAATACTGTAAAAAATAGTTGCGCTATTTGTTTAACTTTGTTAAGATTCGTTTCGTAGCAAGGCCGTTAATTCAGCCGGTTTACATTCCTTTTCATCGATTCTTTTTTTAAGGCCATCTGCTTGATTTCAGATGGCCTCTATTTTTGCGCGCTGCGCTTTCGCTACAGATTCGACCTGAGACCTTTGCCCCCCCCCATCTGCGGCGCATTTCTGCGTTGTGCGCTGCTCGCTCGTTTGCCTATCTATATGATATGTCTGCACTCGCTGTGCTGCTACTTGAACTGCATCCACATTTGTGAGTTTTGCAAAGGTCTCAAGTGTTTATTCATCTGCATGCTCCCTCAATTCTTCAAATGGCCGTCAGGCCGTCTGAAAAACCGCTGTAACCAATCAACACATTTTAGTAATCGAAACAGCAAACATCACTAAATAGCCGTTTGCGCCCTGCACCGATTCATAAGACAATATGTGCATCTTCATTCAACCTATCAAGGATATTCTGATGACCACATTCCCCATCGCCCGTTCAGACGGCAACACGCTGGAAATACAAGGCAAAATGGCTAACCGCCACGGCCTGATCGCCGGTGCTACCGGTACGGGCAAAACCGTTACCCTGCGCCGCATGGCCGAAGCCTTCAGCGAAGCGGGCATTCCCGTGTTTCTGGCCGACGTGAAAGGCGATTTGTCGGGCATCGTGAACGCAGGCAGCGACGGCGGCAAAGTGGCCGAGCGCATTGCCGAATTCGATTTGGGCAGCGGCTGGCTGCAAGGTTTTCCCGTGCGTTTTTGGGATGTGTTCGGCGAAACCGGCATTCCTGTGCGCGTAACCATTTCCGAAATGGGGCCGATGCTGCTCGCACGTTTGATGAATCTGAACGACACACAGGAAGGTTTGCTCAATCTGGTTTTCCGCGTAGCCGACGATAACGGTTGGCATCTGATTGATTTGAAAGACTTGCGCGGTATGCTCAAACACGTCGCAGACAATGCCGCCGAATACCGCAGTCAATACGGCAACGTATCACCGGCCAGCGTCGGCGCGGTGCAGCGGCAATTGCTGACGCTCGAAAACGAAGGGGCGGCAAACCTGTTCGGCGAGCCTGCGCTGAATCTGGAGGACTGGATGCAGACCGAAGGCAGCAAAGGCGTGATCAATATTCTGAATTCCGAAAAACTGATGCGTTCGCCGCGCATGTATAGCGCGTTTCTGTTGTGGATGTTGGCGGAACTGTTTGAAACTCTGCCGGAAGTGGGCGATTTGGACAAACCGAAATTCGTGATGTTTTTTGACGAAGCGCATTTGCTGTTCGACAACGCCCCCGCCGCGCTGGTGGAACAAATCGAACAAGTGGTGCGCCTGATCCGCTCGAAAGGCGTGGGCGTGTATTTCGTTACCCAAAACCCGCTCGACCTGCCCGACACGATTTTGGGGCAGCTCGGCAACCGCGTGCAGCACGCTTTGCGGGCATTCACGCCGCGCGACCAAAAAGCTGTGAAAGCCGCCGCCGAAACCTTCCGCACCAATCCGAAAGTCAATGTGGTGGAAGCGATTGCCGAACTCGGTGTAGGCGAGGCGCTGGTATCGTTTTTAGATGAAAAAGGCATGCCGATGCCGGTGGAGCGTGCATTAGTGTTGCCGCCGCAATCCAACCTGACCCCGTTGGCCGCAGCCGAGCGCGACGGGAAGTTCCAAAAAGATATTCTCTACCGCCACTATAAAGACATGGTAGATAACTATTCCGCTTACGAAGCGCTGGCCGAACGGGAACAGCAGCAGGCGGAAGCCAAGCAGGCCGAAGCGGCGGCAAAGGAACAAGCCAAAGCGGAAAAAACAGCGGCAGCGCAGCCGCAAAAAGACGGCATTGTCGACGGCTTTTTAGGCGGTTTGTTCGGCGGCCGCAAAAAGGCCAATCAAGGCGCGGCTTATAATTTGGCCGACAGCGTGGGCGACCAAATCAACAAGCAGGTAACGCGCGCCATTTCGCGCAGCGTGATGGGCGTAATTAAAAACATACTGAAATAAATAAAGAGGCCGTCTGAATATCATTATTCAGACGGCCTCAACGTACCGGCCACACTGTGTTATAACCAACTAACACATTTTTAATACAATGCAGCAAGCCGTAAACAGTACAATTTATGCCGCTTTAGCGGCTTACAACAATCGTTCTCTTTGAGCTAAGGGCAGCAACGTTCCAGTAAAAGTTAAGTTGATTGACTATATACCACATCAAGCCTTTCCAGCGCCTTTTTCGCCGAAGCTTCAAACCATGCAGATTTCCCGTTTTTTCGACCATCAAGACAACTATCTCCAAACCCTGACGCAACAAGGAAAATCCGCGCATACAGTTGCCGCCTACCGGCGCGATTTAACCCAGCTTGCAGGCTTGTTCCCCCCTGATTCACACAACGAATCTGCGTCCCGCAAACACTTCGTTGCCGCACTAAAAAACCTGTCGCAAAAAAATACCGGCGAACGCAGCATGGCCAGAAAACTATCCGTCTGGCGGCAATATTGCGCTTGGTTGGTGCAGCAAGGGCTGATGCAGGCCGATCCGACCGAAACGCTCAAAGCGCCCAAAGCCCCGCAACGGCTGCCCAAGGCTCTGGAGCAGGAAATGCTCAACCAACTGCTCGACCGGCATAGCGGCGACGAACCGCTAAGCATACGCGATCACGCCCTGTTTGAACTGATGTACGGCAGCGGCTTGCGCGTTAGCGAAGTGAACGCGTTAAACCTAAGCGATGTGCTGCTGCAAGAAGGCTGGGTGAATGTAACAGGCAAAGGCAGTAAAGAACGCCGCGTACCGTTAACGGCAAAAAGTATCCAAGCCATTGAAGCCTATTTGCCGCAGCGCATTGCTTCGGCCGATGAATCTGCTTTGTTTACCAACCGCTTGGGCAAACGTCTCGGCGTACGTCAGATTCAAAACCGTTTGCGCGACTGGGCCTTGGCGCAAGGCAGCACGCAACACATTTCCCCGCACATGCTGCGTCACAGCTATGCCAGCCACCTTCTCCAGTCGGCACAAAACATCCGGGCGGTACAAGAACTGCTCGGCCACAGCAGTTTATCGACCACCCAAATTTATACCAAACTGGATTTCGATCACTTGGCAAAGGTATATGACGACGCTCATCCGCGCTCCAAACGCAAAAAAAAGTAGCCGCACGTTTCTTGGCTCAAACAGTCGTGCTCTCCAAATATTGAATACAACAACACCAAACAGGCCGTCTGAAAATTCAGACGGCCTCAAATCACCACATCCCGCTACGGGTATTTTTCAAAACGCTTACCCAACTTTAATCAAATGATAACCTATATCATTTTTTAATTAACCTGAATGTGTTATCTTTGTATGTACGGATATTTCCGGCGCCATAACATTCAAAGATAAAAGCGGAATCATCGCCTTACCACACCAACGCAGTTCATAAAAACTTAGCCAATAACAACAGCAATCTTCTCGGACGCATTTTTAACAAGCCCGCCGCCCTGTTGCACACACCACCGTTTTTCAACCATTTCCCCTCAACCCTTTACCAAGGAGTGATGTCATGTTGTCTGAAAAAATCGTCAAACACCTGAACGAGCAGTTAAATCTTGAGTTTTATTCTTCCAACGTATATCTGCAAATGTCTGCTTGGGCCGACAGCAAAGGATTTGAAGGTGCCGCGGCATTTTTAAAAACACATGCGGCCGAAGAGATGGAACACATGCACCGGCTTTTCGACTACCTGAGCGAAACCGGCTCCATGCCTGAAATCGGTACGATTCCCGCTCCGAAAACCAACTACAAGGGCTTGAAAGAAATGTTTGAAGCCGTGTATAAACACGAAAAAATGATTACGCAGAAAATCAATGAATTAGTGGAAGCTACTTTTAGTGAAAAAGACTATTCTTCTTTCAACTTCCTGCAATGGTATGTGTCGGAACAACACGAAGAAGAACGCTTGTTTAAGTCGATTTTGGACAAAATCAATTTGGTAGGCAACGACGGTAAAGGTCTGTATCACGTTGATAAAGACTTGGCCGGATTGGTTGCGGCAGGCAAATAAGCCCTGATACGGCAAAGGCCGTCTGAAAATTCAGACGGCCTTTTTACATCATTCAAACCTTAAACAGTTTCTTCCGCATCTTCAGAAAGATAACCGCGCAGCTTCTGCATTGCTTTGGCCTCGATCTGACGGATACGCTCGGCAGACACACCGTATTCGGCAGCCAAATCGTGCAAAGTCAAACCGCCGTCGTCTTGCAGCCAACGGGTTTCTACGATGCGGCGGCTGCGGTCGTCGAGTTTGGCCAATGCGTTTTGCAGACCTTCGGTTTGCAGGGCATAGTGGGCTTTCTGCTCGATTTGCTGGGTCGGCTCGCTGTCGTTGTCGGCCAACCAATCAATCGGGGCGAAGCTGTCTTCGTCGTCGCTGTTTTCGGCAAGAATACCGATATCGCGACCGGTCATGCGCTGTTCCATTTCCAGCACTTCCGAAAGTTTCACGCCCAAATCATCGGCGATTTCCTGTGCTTCTTTGGGCGACAGGGCATTCAGGTTTTTACGCATGCTACGCAGATTGAAAAACAGCTTGCGTTGCGGCTTGGTGGTTGCCACACGCACCAAACGCCAGTTGCGCAGAATAAATTCGTGAATCTCTGCTTTAATCCAATGTACGGCAAATGAAAACAAACGTGCGCCGCGGGTGGGTTCGAAACGCTTAACGGCTTTCATCAGGCCGATGTTGCCTTCTTGAATCAAGTCGGCTTGGTTGAGACCGTAGCCGTCGTAACCGCGTGCAATCGAAACAACCACACGCAAATGTGAAAGAATCAGTTGTTTGGCGGCTTCTAAATCGCCTTTTTGTTGTCTTTCCGCCAATTGGGTTTCTTCTTCGGCAGAAAGCATGGGAATATTGTTTACGGTATGAATGTACTGCTCCAAGCTACCATGGCCGCTGGGGACGGGTAATGCAAAGGCGTTATTCATTGTCATTAGTTGGCTTTCCTTATAATATTGTGCAAGGCTTGCGGCGGATGCCTGAGCCTCTGTGGTTTACCGGATGCCCGGTTTTCTTATTAAACAGAATTTCCGTGTATGGGTTCAATACATAATAGGTAAAATTTTGTATTTTTCAAATTTTGATTAATTTATAATATTTGAGTGTTTTTATCAAGATTGGTTCACATTAAAACACAGATTATACATATTGTGTGAATTTATCGTTTCAGACGGCCTGTAGATGGTGTGTTTTTTACGGCATGCAACAGGCCGTCTGAAAGGGCTTAGTTGCGCCGTTTGCCCCATATAAACAATGCAGCTGCGGCAACTGCCAGCAAAATCACCAAGGGCAGCGAGCCGCCCGTTTTCATATAAGGTGTTTCACCGGTGTAACCTTCGATTTTTCCTTCCAACACCGCTTCGGTATCCGGCACGGTTTGGCTGACGATTCTGCCTTTCGGGTCGATAATCGCGGTGGCTCCGGTATTGGTGGCCCGCACCATGTAGCGGCCAAGCTCCAACGCCCGCGCCTGCGATTGCTGCAAATGCTGGAACATGGCATTGGATTTTCCATACCAAGCCATATTGCTGGCGTTGGCCAGCAGGGTAGATTGTTTGGCCGATGCGATTAATTCGTCGCCGAAACCGTCTTCGTAACAAATATTAAATGCAACTTTCTGATTGGCCATCTGAAACGGGGTTTGGATATCGCCGCCGCGTTTGAAATCGGCCAAAGGCATGTTCATCAATTGATACAGAGGCTCGGTGAGCCACGGCAGCGGTTTGTATTCGCCGAAGGGCACCAGATGGTTTTTGGCGTAGTACGGAATACGGTCGGGGGTTTGGTTGTTGAATTGCGAAAGGTTGATAACGGCGTTTTCATAGTCGCGGCCGTCTGAAGTGTATTGGCTGATGCCTACGGCCAATGCGCTGCCGTTAGACCGTGCCTGTTCGGCAAATTGGGCAATTAGACCATCGGGCAAATCCTGCCGCATCATGGGGATGGCGGTTTCGGGCAAAATAACAATGTCGGCGCGGCTGCCCGCCACTTGTTCGTAATAACGCTCAACCGTGGGCCAGAATTGCTCGGGCGTCCATTTTAATGTTTGCGGGATATTACCCTGTGCCAAGGCAACGGTGGCGGAACTGCCGTTTGGCCGGGTAAATTCGATCTGTTTGGCTGCATAACCTGCCAACAATACTGCCGCCAATGCGCTTGCGGCCACGGCACGTTGTTTCAGACGGCCTTTGCCGTCCAACAGCAACACCAGCCATGCGCCGGTGAAAGCGGTGGCCAGCGTAACCAAATGAATGCCGCCCAATGGTGCGAAACCGGCCAAAGGGCTGTTTTCGGCAATCTGCGAATAACCCAGCGCGCCCCACGCAAAGCCGGTAAGCAGGCGTTCGCGGGCAAATTCGGTTATCGTCCATACTATCGGCAGCACCAAGCCGATACGCACACTTCGCGGGAGATTGAATTTTCCGGCCAGCCAAAAAGCGGTAGCAGGATACAAAGCCAAAAAAGCCGGCAGCAGAAAGGTTAAGGGAACGGCATACAGATTGGGCAAGCCCGACACGGTATGCAGTGCCGTGTGAATCCAATAAAACTGTGCGGTGTAGCCGATCAAGCCGAAGAGATAAGCACTTCTCGCCGCATAATGCGGGCGCAGCTCGGTGAGCTTGATTAAAGCACCGAACAGTAAAGGCATCAGCCAAAAATGGTAATACGGTGCGAATGTTAAAGGTGTAGCGGCGGCTATGGCTGTCAGCAACGGCCAATAAACCGCGGGTTTCCGCCATATGGTTTCGGCTTGGTGAAAAACATTCATAAGATGTGTTTGGCTCGGATTGGGTTGGGATGGGCAGAAGGCTTGGCAATTTATTGCCGATGCCTGAAAACGGTTGCCATTAAGATTTGAGGCCGTCTGAAAACATGATTCAGACGGCCTTTAATAAATTGTTTAATGCGCCGCTTTTTTATCGAACAGCTTCATGGCCGGCAGCACCACGACACACACCGCCGCACCGGTCAGCAGGCCGACGAGCAACGTGGCGGGATAGCTGGCCAAGCCTTCGACCACACCGTATTTTTCAAGCAGGTGGTGAACGAAGTCAATGTTGTGAACAATGATTCCGCCGCCCACCAAAAACATCGCCAACATGCCGACTACGCTTAAAGCACGCATAAACCACGGCATAAACAGGATAATGCCTTTACCCAACGCACGGGCGGCGGTGCTGGTTTTGTTCATCAGCCACATGCCGAAATCGTCCATCTTCACAATGCCGGCCACCAAACCGTACACCAGCACCGTCATGCCGATACCGATAACCGACAACACCAGCGATTTGGTCAGCACGCCGTAGCTGCCCACCACACCCAACGCAATAATGATGATTTCGGCCGACAAAATAAAATCGGTGCGGATGGCGCCTTTGATTTTGGTTTTTTCATCTACGATTTCATCGCCCACCGCCGCATTGTGATCATGACCGCTGTGTTTGTTCAAAAACTTGTGCAGCAGTTTTTCCACACCCTCAAAACATAAAAACGCCCCGCCGATAACCAGCAGCGGTTTGATCAGCGACGGTATAAAGATAGACAAAAGCAATGCCGCAGGCACCAAAATCACTTTGTTAATCATCGAACCTTTGGCGACAGCCCACACAATCGGCAGCTCGCGCTCGGCCGAAACGCCGGTAACTTGGTTGGCGTTCAAGGCCAAATCGTCGCCTACCACGCCTGCGGTTTTTTTCGCCGCCATTTTGGTCATCACCGCCACGTCGTCCAATACCGAGGCAATATCGTCAAGCAAAGTAAAAAGAGAGGCAAAGGCCATAAGTGTTTCCTGAACAACAAGTTTGAAATAGCGCGCATTATAGCCGATTTCGGCATTTTGTTTTCAGACGGCCCGACCAATGGTTGGCAGGCCGTCTGAACCGCATAGCGCTGCAAATGCCTGAAACCGCACGGCCGAAAGTGCTGCATCCGCCTTTCCAAGCCGCCTGCTCTCACGGGAAATATAGTGTTTTGTGCTAAAATACCGCCGTTTTACCGCATACTACACACACAACATTATGGACGGAATCAACACCTTATTCTTACTGGCGGGATTGCTGCTGTTTCTCAGCGTTGTTTCCACCACACTTTCAGCCCGGCTGGGGCTGCCGCTGTTATTGATGTTTCTCGGCGTCGGCATGTTGGCCGGCGAAGACGGTATCGGCGGAATCGCCTTTAACAACTTTGTTACCGCCACTTTAATCGGGCAACTTTCTTTAGCCGTGATCCTGCTCGACGGCGGCCTGCGCACCAAGCTCGACAGCTTCCGCATCGCACTCAAACCCGCTTCGGTGTTGGCCAGCTGGGGCGTGATTGCCACCGTGGCACTATTAGGCATTTTTGCCACACTTTATATGGATGTGGATTGGCGGCTGGGCATTTTAATGGCCGCCATTGTCGGCTCTACCGATGCCGGTGCCGTATTCAGCCTGCTGCGCAACAGCGGTGTGCGCTTAAACGAACGGGTGCAGGCCACTTTGGAAATCGAATCGGGCGCCAACGACCCGATGGCGATTTTTCTCGTAACGGCATTAATCGCCCTAACCATGAACCCCGAAGAAGCGGGCGTATTTGCATTTTTATGGATGCTGGTGCAGCAGCTCGGTTTCGGCCTGCTGTTGGGCTTTATCGGCGGTAAAATCCTTTCCCGCCTCACCCGCCGTCTGAATCTGGCAGAAGGCCTGTATGCCCTGATGATTGTTTCAGGCGGCCTGTTGATTTTTGCCTTTACCAACCTGATCGGCGGCAGCGGATTTTTAGCCGTTTATCTGGCAGGCATCATCGTAGGCAACCGCCACAGCCACGCCACCGAGCATGTTTTACGCGTGATGGACGGTTTGGCATGGTTGGCACAAGCCAGCATGTTTGTGGTGCTGGGTCTGCTGGTTACGCCTTCCCGCCTGCTCGAACACGGTTTGGACGCATTGGCGATTGCCGCCTTCCTAATGCTGGTTGCCCGCCCGCTTGCCGTGGCCAGCGGCATTTGGAAATTCCACTACAACATACGTGAAATGGCCTACATCAGCTGGGTGGGCTTGCGCGGCGCCGTGCCGATTACCCTTGCCATGATGCCTTTGGTGATGGGCGTGCCTAATGCGCGGCTGCTGTTCGATGTGGCTTTTGCCGTGGTGATTTTGTCGTTATTGATTCAGGGCACAACCATTCCGATTGTCGCCCGCTGGCTGAAAGTAACCGTGCCGCCCAAACCCGAGCCGAAAGACAGCCGCGAGATATGGCTTTCCGAAAGCGAATCGGTGCCGCTTTTGGCTTATGAAGTGGTTGCCGATTCGGATGCGGAAGGCATGCACCCCGACGAAGTGGCTCAAGATTTAGACTTACTTTCCACCCGCTGCTTCGCCCTCATCCGCAACGACAAACGCGAAGAGCTGGGGCTGGATACCCGCTTGCAGGCAGGCGATATTGCTTGGTACATCGTGCCGCCCGAACAAGTGGATACCATCGCCAAACGCTTTTCCGAAACCGGTAACTCCGTGCGCGTCAACTTCAACTTCTTCGGCGAATTTGTGGTCAACCCCGCCAGCATGGCCGGCGACTTGGCCGATGCTTACGGGCTGCGGCTGGAAGAAGAAGAACGCAACCTGACTTTGCGCGGGCTGTTTAAAAAACGCTTCGAAGGCAATGTGCCCGTAGAAGGCGACCGTATCCACATCGGCGATTTCATCTTAACCGTGAAAGAGCTTGAGCAAGACGGTTCAATGAAATGGCTGGGCTTGAAATGCCCGAGCTGAACGAATGCTAACCGGGCCGTCTGAACACTTTCAGACGGCCTGCCTTTTTGCCGAAACTGCAAACCCATGAACACAACCGCCCACCCTCCATACAAAGACCCGCTCGGCTCAGGCTGGATGATTATTGCTGCCGTCTGCTTTACCCTGATGAACCTTTTGGTAAAAAGTGCCTCGCAAACATTCTCTCTCGGCACCGGCGAACTGGTATTTTGGCGGATGGGTTTCGCCACCCTTTTTCTCGGCATCAGTGCCAAAGCACAAGGCAAAAGCTTCCGCACACCGCATTGGAAAGCGCACTTGAACCGCAGCATATCCGGCACCTTGGGTATGCTGTGCATTTTTTACGCCATCATGCACTTGCCGCTGGCAACCGGCGTAACCCTCGGCTACACCTCTTCGATTTTTCTTGCCGTTTTATCGTTTATTGTTTTAAAAGAAAAAATTTCTTCCTACACAGCGGCCGTGCTGGTTTTGGGCTTTATCGGCGTAGTCGTGCTGCTCAACCCTTCTTTTCAAAGCGGGCAGGAATTTGCCGCCTTAGTCGGCCTGTGCGGCGGCCTGCTTGCCGCTTGGGCTTATCTGCTCGTGCGCGAACTGTCGCTGCTGGGCGAACCGGGTTGGCGGATTGTGTTTTACCTTTCTGTGGTCGGCATGGCTTTATCGAGCGTATGGGCTACATATACCGGCTGGCACAGCCTTTCATGGCAAACCCTGCCCCATCTCGTCGGCATCGGCCTTTCCGCCATGATTGCCCAACTGTGTATGACCCGCGCTTATAAAGTAGGCAAAAAATTCACCGTAGCATCTCTTTCTTATTTAACAGTTGTCTTTTCCTCGCTTGCAGGCGTTTGGTTTTTGGGCGACAAAATCAGCTGGCAGGAAGTTCTGGGAATGGGTATTATTGTGGCAAGCGGTATCTTGAGCAGCCTAAACCCTTCACGGCTGCGCACATTCAGATTATCTAAATAACCAACTGCAATTTAAAAGGAGTGCATGATGATTTCCATCCGCGAACAGGATTATGGTTTGAATGTGGCTCTGTATAACGAGTTTACAGTGGAAGACTTTTATAAATTTGAACGTGCCGCGCTCGAATGCACACAAAAAATCCACCGCCCCGATATGCTGCTCGATTTAAGCATGCTTAAAGATTTCACCATCGACATGGCTATCGAACAGCTGAAATTCATGCGCGAACACGAAGACGACTTCGGCCGCATCGCCATCGTGGTAGACGACGTATGGATCAAACTGGGCACCCGCCTCTCCAGCCTGATTACCCAACAGCATCCCAAATATTTCGATGATGCCGCATCTGCCCAACAATGGCTCCAACAGGCCCGCTCCGAATAAGCCCATATCATTTTAAGCCCGCAACCGCTGCCCTGCCGATCAAGCCGCAGCGGTTTTGTGTTTTACAGCAAACTCCTTCCCAAACGCATACGGCGATTTCGCCCGCCCCACTCCGTTTCAGACGGCCAGAGACCTTTGTAAAACCCTCTGATGCGGATGCAGTTCAAGGCGTAGCAGCGCAGCGAGTGCAGACATATCATACAGATAGGCAAACGAGCGGGCAGCGCACAACGCAGAAATGCGCCGCAGATGAGGGTTTTGCAAAGGTCTCGGCCTTTTATGCTACACTTGCCGCCTGTATCCACTTTCCCACATCAAAAATCATGGCAGGCAATACATTCGGACAACTCTTCACCGTAACCACTTTCGGCGAAAGCCACGGCCCCGCATTGGGCTGCATCATCGACGGCTGTCCGCCCGGGCTTGCATTAAACGCCGCCGACATCCAAACCGACCTCGACCGCCGCAAGCCCGGCACCAGCCGCCACGTTACCCAACGGCGCGAAGCCGACGAAGTGGAAATCCTTTCCGGCGTATTTGAAGGTAAAACCACCGGCACCCCGATTGCCCTGCTCATCCGCAACACCGACCAGCGCAGCAAAGACTACGGCAACATCGCCCAAAGCTTCCGCCCCGGCCACGCCGACTACACCTACTGGCACAAATACGGCATCCGCGACTACCGAGGCGGTGGTCGCAGCTCCGCCCGCGAAACCGCCGCCCGCGTTGCCGCCGGAGCGGTGGCCAAAAAATGGCTGAAAGAACAATTCGGCACCGAAATCACCGCCTACGTTACCCAAGTCGGCGAAAAAACCATCGCATTCGAAGGCTACGAACACATCGGCAACAATCCTTTCTTTGCCGCCAACCAAAGCCAAATTGCCGAACTCGAAAACTATATGGACAGCATCCGCAAATCGCTGGACTCGGTCGGTGCCAAACTCGCTATCGAAGCCCGCAACGTGCCCGTCGGCTTGGGCGAACCTGTATTCGACCGTTTGGATGCCGACATCGCCCATGCCATGATGTCGATTAACGCCGTCAAAGGCGTAGAAATCGGCGCAGGTTTCGGCTGCGTTACCCAGCGCGGCAGCGAACACGGCGACGAACTTACCCCCGAAGGTTTCTTATCCAACCACGCAGGCGGCATCTTGGGCGGCATCAGTACCGGCCAAAACATCACGGCAAACATCGCCGTCAAACCCACCAGCAGCATCGCCACCCCGCGCCGCTCGATTGACATACACGGCAACCCCGTCGAATTGGCCACTCACGGCCGCCACGACCCCTGCGTCGGCCTGCGCGCCGCTCCCATTGCCGAAGCCATGCTCGCGCTGGTGCTGATCGATCATGCCCTGCGCCACCGTGCGCAAAATGCCGATGTGAGCGTGAGCACACCCGATATCGCCGCAAACAGGTAATAGACTCGAAAGCCGTCTGAAAACCATTCAGACGGCCTCTCACTTTATTAAAAACAGATATAAAATCTTAGCAAAAAAATCCGCTTTATAATAAAATGTGCAAAATCTTATATTTGTGGCGAACCATCGAGCCTCAGGCGCATCAAACAGTTTTCAGACGGCCTGAGTATGTTCAGGCCGTCTGAATATTACGGGCGTGTTATCAACCGGCAATTTTGCAAAGAGCTTGGCGTGTTTAACCCAAAACCGCTTGCCGTGCAGCAGCGCCGAACCGGCACACCCCTTAAAGCCGAAGCCGTAGCGGACACGCAACCGCCGCCCAACCGCCCGGCACAACACAGCATCTGCCCCTTAAACAAACCGGATGGCCGAATCCGGCATTTAAAACACAAGCTTTACCACAGGAAACCGACATGACGAAGGAAACCGCTTTGGGTGCTGCGCTCAAAACCGCAGTGCAAACCATGAGCAAAAAGAAACAAACCGATATGATTGCCGACTACATCTACAACAAATACGATGTATTCAAACGCTTCAAACCCTTGGCCGTCGGCATCGATCAAGATCTCGTCACCGCCCTGCCGCAATTCGATCCGGCTCTGATTGCCCGCGTATTGGCCAATCATTGCCGCCGCCCCCGCTATCTCAAAGCATTGGCACGCGGCGGCAAACGCTTCGATTTGAACAACCGCTTCAAAGGCGAAGTAAGCCCCGAAGAGCAGGCTGTTGCCCAACAGCATCCGTCAGTACAACAAGCCCTTGCCGCACAAGCCGAGCGTAAAGCTGCGGCGGAAGCGAAAAAAGCCGAGGCACAACCCGAAAACGCTGCAGATAATACCGAGCAAGCCGAGCCTTCTGCTTCTGCCGAATAATCATCTTTATTCTTCTGCCAACAGGCCGTCTGAATACGATTTTTCAGACGGCCTAAAGCTTTTTATCCATAATTCTATAAAAACTCTATAAAACATCCTCCCGCCGTCTGAAAAAAAAACGCTTGCCGTTCTGTTTGCAAGCGGTTTCGTTTTTTCAGGTGTAACTTGGGACTATGGCCAATCAACTTAACTTTATACTACGGCATTGCTGCGCCTTGCCCTAGCAAAAATAAAGTTTTTTTGCCGTAACCATTCATCCCCGTTAATGTGCCTGATGTCCGATTTGGAAAGTCAGCGTAGTATAGCTGGCGAGTTTTTGGCAGACTTTTTGGTCGGGATAATCCGCCTTGTGCTCCACCATCGCTTTCCAAAAACCTTGGCGCAACGGGATAATATCTACCGTACCGTCGTCGCCGGCTTTATCGTAAAACGCCTGCGCTTCCACTTTGTGCGATTTGCTGCGGTCGCTGTTGTCGAAGCCGTCGAAAGTGGCCGTTACCTCCGCACCCGGCAGCGGTTCGCCGTTAAACAACACGCGCACCTTGAAGCGGTCGCCCACATGAATATTGGCAGGATTATCAAGCGGCACGATTTCCAAACCTTGGCCTACCGGACGGGTAATGATTTTGGTGTCGGCACTTTCATGACCCACATTCACAATGTTTTTGCCGTACATGCGGGTTTGCTCGCAATAATCGGCATCGGGCATTTCTTTAATGCTGGCCTGCTTCCAACCTGCTTTGTTTTTAGACCAGAAAGTAGGCTGGTATTCGGCCGTAACCAAATAGCTGCCGTCTTTCACCGGCTTTTTGCTTTGGTATTGGTAATTGTGCTCGCCTTTTTGCACCAAATCTTCCTTGCCTTTTTCAGTAACCAGCTGCATCGGTTTGCGGAAAATGTGGAGACGGTCTTTGGCAATCGGTTCCATATCGGGGAACTCGCCATAACCCAATTCCGCTTTCAAAATTTCGCCGCCGTGGGTATGGGCGGTTTCCACCCACACACGGTGGGCGTGTGCCGAAGCGACTGCAAGCAAAGCAGCCAAAGCAAATGCGCTGTGTTTTTTCATCTTTTCCTCTCTGGATGGTCGGTATCGGATTGAACAGATTGTTATAATATAACAAATACCAACCAAAAGAAAAGCCCGCGGCCTGTGTAAAAACTCCTGACAGATAAAGGTTTAAAAACACTTCAGGCTGTTTGAAACGGTTCAAACGGCTCTTTCCTCTTGATACAATACGCCTCGGCTTGCCAAGCCGCTCAAGCCGTATGCCGCACGGCAGCAAATTGTTACAACCTTCATTAAAAAGCCGTTAAATTAGGCTAATGCCCTTGCAGCACAACCAATGCGGCGATATGTTAATCCCCTTTCAAGGCCGTCTGAACATGAAAAACATCGTTATCCTGATTTCCGGCAGAGGCAGCAATATGCAGGCCATTGTTGAAGCTCAGATTCCCCAAGTGCGCATTGCCGCCGTTTTGAGCAACAACGAAAACGCCGCCGGTTTGGCTTGGGCGGCGGAGCGCGGCATAACCACCGACAGCCTGAATCACAAACAATTTGCCGACCGCTCGGCATTCGACCGCGCGATGATGGAGAAAATCGACGCTTACCAGCCCGATTTGGTGGTTTTGGCAGGCTTTATGCGCATTCTCACGCCCGAGTTTTGCCGCCATTATGAAGGGCGTTTGATCAACATCCACCCTTCCCTGCTACCCGCCTTTACCGGTCTGCACACCCACGAACGCGCCATAGAAGCGGGCTGCCGCATTGCCGGCTGTACCATTCATTTTGTGACACCCGAACTGGACTGCGGCCCCATAATCGCACAAGGCGCCGTGCCGGTGTTCGACGACGACACCGCCGATACACTGGCGGCACGGGTTTTAAAAGTAGAACACCAATTATTTCCGCAAGCTGTGGCAGATTTTGCCGCAGGCCGTCTGAACATAAACGGCAACCGCGTTATCCGCACACCTTCGGCCCACATTGAATCCCAACTGCTGGCCTGAATTTTCCGAGAGAGGATCCCATTATGAAAACATTTAGCCTGCCGCTGCTCGCACTCGCTTTGGCCGCTCCCTTATCCGTATCTGCGGCCGAGCTGCCGCAATCTGCCGAATTGAGATATTCGGGCAGCTACGGCATCCCCGCCACCATGACTTTCAACCGCAACGGCAACAGCTACAAAATCGTTTCCCACATCAAAGTGCCGCTGTACAACATCCGCTTTGAATCCGGCGGCACCATTTCGGGCAACCGCCTGATTCCTTCCTACTATAAAGACGTGCGTGGCGGCAAAACCTACGCCGAAGCCAAATTCGGCGGCGGCAAAGTCACTTACGGCAAAGCGGGCGAACAAAAAACCGAAGCCGCTTCCGGCACCACCATGGATTTATTTACCCTCGCATGGCAGCTGGCCGCCAACGACGCTTCCCTGCCCTCCGGCCTGCGCATTACCAACGGTAAAAAAATCTACCGTGTCGGCGGCCTGAACAAAACCGGCAGCGGCCAATACAAAATCAGCGGCGGCAGCACCGAAGTGAACAAATACCGCATCCAACGCGGCGACAGCACGGTAAATTACGCTTTCGCACCGGCGTTTAACAACATACCTGCCCAAATCACTTACACCGACGACGGCAAAACCTATGATTTGAAACTGACAAGTATTAAAATCAACGGTCAAGCCGTTAAGCCTTGATGCCTTTGCCTTAAGGATTCAGCCAAAACATGAGGCCGTCTGAAAACTTTTTTTTCAGACGGCCTCATGTTTATCCAACGGCTTTAGCTGTATCAGTCGATAGCCAGCACCGGAAACGATTTCACTACATCATCAACCGCTTTCACGCGCACCAAAAAATCTTCCAAT
Organism: Neisseria sp. 74A18; assembly: GCF_001308005.1. Taxonomy (NCBI): domain Bacteria; kingdom Pseudomonadati; phylum Pseudomonadota; class Betaproteobacteria; order Neisseriales; family Neisseriaceae; genus Neisseria; species Neisseria sp. 74A18. Next base: position 97,760 of record NZ_LGZA01000003.1, on the reverse strand, counting down.
TTTGCTAACGGCAGCGCACTCGGGCCGTCGCATTTGGCTTCGTCGGGATTCGCGTGCGATTCCAAAAACAGACCCGCCAAGCGCGTTCCCATGCCTGCGAGTGCCAAATCAAGCACTTGGCTGCGGCGGCCGCCCGATGCGGCGGCACCCGATTCGCGTTGTTGAAGCGAGTGGGTTACATCGAAAATCACCGGCAGATTGCCGCAGGTTTTCTTCATCACGCCGAAGCCGAGCATATCGACCACCAAATTGTCGTAACCGAACTGTGCGCCGCGTTCGCACAAAATCACTTGCTCGTTACCCGCTTCTTTAAATTTTTCCACGATGTTTTTCATTTGCGAAGGGCTTAAAAACTGCGGCTTCTTCACATTGATAACATTGCCAGTTTTCGCCATCGCCACAACCAAATCGGTTTGGCGCGCCAAAAATGCGGGCAGTTGGATCACGTCGCATACTTCGGCGACGGGCTGGCATTGGTACGGCTCGTGCACGTCGGTAATCACCGGCACATCGAATTCTTTTTTCACGGCGGCAAAGATTTTCATGCCTTCGTCCAAACCGACGCCGCGGTAAGAATGGATAGACGAACGGTTGGCCTTGTCGAACGAGGCTTTGAACACATAGGGAATACCGAGTTTGTCGGTTACTTTAACGTAATGTTCGCAGGCTTTAAGGGTGGAATCCAAATCTTCCAGCACGTTGATGCCGCCGAACAGGGTAAACGGCGCATCGTTGGCTACGGTAATATTTTTGATGTTAACGTTCATGATATGGCCTCGCTTGGTTTGAGGCCGTCTGAAAAATAACAGAGCAATGTTTTCAGACGGCCTTACGGTTTGATTTATAAAACGGTATGCGGCGGTTCGTAATGAATGATGCCGCGGATTTTGTTTTTCTCGTTCACCAAAACCACTTTCGGCTCGTGTTTGGCGGCTTCTTCGCTGCTCATCATCACATACGACATAATAATCACAATATCGCCTTTCTGCACCAAGCGCGCTGCGGCACCGTTGAGGCAGATTACGCCGCTGCCGCGCTCGCCGGGAATCGTATAAGTTTCAAGGCGCGCGCCGTTGTTGTTGTTGACGATTTGCACTTTCTCGTTCACGCAAATGCCTGCTGCGTCGAGTAAATCTTGGTCGATGGTGATGCTGCCGACGTAGTTCAAATCGGCTTCGGTAACGGTGGCACGGTGGATTTTGCCGCCGAGCATGGTACGGAACATGATGCGTGTTTCTTTCTATGGTAAAGCGTATGAGATACGGCTTGGGAGGCCGTCTGAAAAAAGGCGCTATTGTACACCCATTAAACCCGTCTTTTTCAACAAATCTTTCCAAGCACTTACCCGCCGCACACGCGCACATGCCGCCGCAGTGGTGATAAACCGCTTAAAAATGTTAAAATCCGCCAATCATTTAAATTATGTTTACACTACCGCAAACATGCACACATCCACTCCGCAAAACATCATCGTCGGCCTATCCGGCGGCGTTGATTCTTCCGTAACCGCGTATCTGCTCAAACAGCAAGGCCATCAAGTGCGCGGGGTTTTCATGCAAAACTGGGAAGACGACGATAACGACGAATATTGCAGCATCAAACAAGACTCGTTTGATGCCATCGCCGTGGCCGACATCATCGGCATCGACATCGACATCGTCAACTTCGCCGCCCAATACAAAGACAACGTCTTCGCCTACTTCCTCACAGAATATTCAGCAGGCCGCACGCCCAATCCCGACGTATTGTGCAACGCCGAAATCAAATTCAAATGCTTTCTCGACTACGCCGTCGAACAAGGCGCAGACGTGATCGCCACCGGCCACTACGCCCGCAAAGAAGTGCGCGACGGCGTGCACTACCTGCTCAAAGGTCTCGACAACAACAAAGACCAAAGCTACTTTTTATACCGCCTCAAACCGCACCAGCTCCAACGCGCCATTTTCCCGCTCGGCGACTTGGAAAAACCCGAAGTGCGCCGCCTTGCCGCCGAGGCCGAGTTGCCGACCGCCGCCAAAAAAGACAGCACCGGCATCTGCTTTATCGGCGAACGCCCGTTCCGCGAGTTCCTGCAACAATACCTGCCCACCGACAACGGCGACATGGTTACGCCCGAAGGCAAAAAAGTAGGCGAACACGTCGGCCTGATGTTCTACACCATCGGCCAGCGTAAAGGCTTGGGCATAGGCGGCGCGGGCGAACCGTGGTTTGTTGCCGGTAAAGATCTGACCCTCAACCGATTAATCGTCGTACAAGGCCACGACCACCCGCTGCTCTACACCAAGAGCCTGACTATGAACGATTTAAGCTGGACACTGCCCGAACGCCCCGCTGAAGGCCTTTACACCTGCAAAACCCGCTACCGCATGGCCGATGCGCCGTGCGAACTGCGCTACATCGACAACGAAACCGCCGAGCTGCTGTTTGACAAACCGCAATGGGCCGTTACTCCCGGCCAATCCGCCGTACTCTACGACGGCGACGTATGCTTGGGCGGCGGCATCATTACGGCTACCGACAAACCCGTTATCATTACAAAATAACAGTCAGGCCGTCTGAAAAAGCCAACCTGATTTTCAGACGGCCTCACAACAAGGAAACTCACTTTATGGAAAAAATCTGGCTCCAAAGCTACGAGCGAGGCATCAATGCCGAAGTCGACACCGAACGCTACAACTCGATTATCGAAGTGTTCCAAGAAAGCGCCGGTAAACACAGCAATCTGCCCGCTTTTCAAAACATGGGCAAAACCCTTACTTACGCCGAAACGTCCAAGCTGATTACCGATTTTGCTTCGTTTCTGCAAAATACCCTCAAACTGCCGCGCGGCGAGCGCGTTGCCATCATGATGCCCAACCTGCTGCAATACCCCATCGCCCTTTTCGGCGTATTGAAAGCAGGCATGATCGTGGTCAACACCAATCCGCTTTACACCCCGCGCGAGCTTGAGCACCAACTCAACGACAGCGGCGCGACCACCATCGTGGTGCTGGAAAATTTCGCCAACACGCTGGAACTGGTTTTGCCGCGCACCAAAGTGAAAAACGTGATTGTCGCCACCGTCGGCGATATGTTCGGGCTGAAAGGCAAATTGATGAACTTTGTGGTACGCAAAGTCAAAAAAATGGTACCCGAATACCGCATCGCCAACATCATTCCTTTTCAGACGGCCTTGAAACAAGGCGCGGCGCATCAGTTCACGCCGGTTACTCTTACCCGCGACAACACCGCCTTTCTGCAATACACCGGCGGCACCACCGGCGTGGCCAAAGGTGCCATCCTTACCCACGGCAACATCTGCGCCAATATGCAGCAGGCTGCCGAGTGGATTAAAAATCTGTTGGAACCCGGCAAAGAAATCGTGATTGCCGCGCTGCCGCTGTATCACATCTTGGCCTTAACCATTAACCTGATGATTTTCACCCAAGCCGGCGCCAAAATCCTGCTGATTACCAATCCGCGCGACATGAAAGGCTTCATGGGCGAATTGAAAAAAGAAAAAATCAGCGTATTCATCGGCGTAAACACCTTGTTTAACGCTATGGTCAACCGCCCCGAACTGGCCGAAATCGACTTTTCCGCCCTCAAACTCACCCTTGCCGGCGGCATGGCCACCCAAAAACCCGTGGCCGAAAAATGGAAAAACATCACCGGCACGCCGATTGTCGAAGCCTACGGCCTCACCGAAGCCAGCCCCGGCGTATGCTGCAACCCGCTCAGCATTCCCTCCTACACCGGCAGCATCGGCCTGCCCGTGCCTTCCACCGAAATCGAGCTGCGTGATGCCGACGGCAAAGAAGTGCCGATAGGACAACCCGGCGAAATGTGGGTGCGCGGCCCGCAAGTGATGAAAGGCTATTGGAACCGCCCCGAAGAAACCGCCAAAACCATCGACAGCCGCGGCTTCCTCGAAACCGGCGACATTGCCGTTGTCGACGAAAAAGGCTGGTTCAAACTGGTTGACCGCAAAAAAGACCTGATTGTCGTTTCCGGCTTCAACGTTTATCCCAACGAAATCGAAGAAGTGGTCGCCCATCACGACAAAGTGCTCGAAGTGGCCTGTATCGGCGTAGCCAGCGAAAAAACCGGCGAAGCCCTCAAACTCTTCGTTGTGAAAAAAGACCCTTCGCTCACCAAAGAAGAGCTTATCGCCTTCTGCCGCACCGAGCTGACCGCCTATAAAGTGCCGAAAGACATCGAATTCCGCGACGAATTGCCTAAATCGAACGTCGGCAAAATCCTCCGCCGCGAACTGCGCGAAGAAGCCCAAAAATCTTAACCACATAGCACCGAGAGGCCGTCTGAAAGCAAGCATTATCGTTTTTTCAGACGGCCTCTAAAGTTGAAGGCAAACCCCATTCAAGGTAAAATCACGCATTCAAAACGAGCGGTAAACATCATGACCAAATTTATTTTCGTAACCGGCGGCGTCGTATCTTCACTCGGTAAAGGTATCGCCGCCGCTTCTATTGCCACCATTCTCGAATCGCGCGGCTTGAAAGTAACCATGCTCAAGCTCGACCCCTATATCAACGTCGATCCCGGCACCATGAGCCCCTTCCAGCACGGCGAAGTGTTCGTTACCGAAGACGGCGCGGAAACCGACCTCGACCTCGGCCACTACGAGCGTTTTATCAACTCCACCATGTTCAGGCGCAACAGCTTCAGCGCAGGCCAAGTGTACGAACATGTGATTGCCAAAGAACGCCGCGGCGACTATTTGGGCGGCACCGTGCAGGTTATCCCGCACATCACCGACGAAATCAAACGCAAAATCCACGAAGGCGCGGCAGGCCATGATGTCGCCATCATCGAAATCGGCGGCACCGTGGGCGACATCGAATCGCTGCCTTTCTTGGAGGCCATCCGCCAAATGCGCAGCCAGCTCGGCCGCAACAACACCCTGTTTGTCCACCTGAGCTACGTTCCCTACATTGCCGCAGCAGGCGAAATCAAAACCAAACCGACCCAGCATTCCGTTAAAGAATTGCGCGAAATCGGTATCCAGCCCGACGTGCTCATCTGCCGCATGGACCGCATCCTGCCCGATGAAGAAAAACGCAAAATCGCCCTCTTCTGCAACGTCGAAGAGCGCGCCGTGGCCGGCAGCTACGACGCCGACAGCATTTACGAAATCCCCGAAATGCTCCACAGCCAAGGCATCGACAACATCATTTGCGAGCAGTTGCAATTAAACGTGCAACAAGCCGATTTGACCGAGTGGAAAAAAATCGTTTACGCGATTAAAAACCCCAAACACACCGTTAAAATCGCTATGGTCGGCAAATACGTCGATCTCACCGAATCCTACAAATCGCTCACCGAAGCCCTGAAACACGCCGGCATCCACACCGAAACCGACGTGCAGATTACCTACATCGACAGCGAAGCCATCGAAAAAGAAGGCACCGACTGCCTGAAAGGCATGGATGCCGTTTTAGTGCCCGGCGGTTTCGGTATCCGCGGCGTAGAAGGCAAAATCGCCGCCGTGAAATACGCGCGTGAAAACAAAGTGCCTTATCTGGGCATTTGCTTGGGCATGCAGATTGCCCTCATCGAATACGCACGAGACGTTGCCGGCATGGAAGGCGCGAACTCAACCGAGTTCGACCTGAAAACGGCTTATCCCGTCGTTGCCCTAATCGACGAATGGCAAACCGCCGACGGCAGCGTCGAAAAACGCGACGAAAACACCGACTTGGGCGGCACCATGCGCTTGGGCGCACAAGAAGTCGAACTCAAACCCGACAGCCTTGCCGCCAGAATCTACGGCAGCACCGAAATCAAAGAACGCCACCGCCACCGCTACGAAGTCAACAACAACTTCCTGCCACAGCTCGAACAAGCCGGTTTGGTGATCGGCGGTGTATCCGCAGGCCGCGAGCGTTTGGTGGAAACCATCGAGCTGCCCGAGCACCCGTGGTTCTTCGCCTGCCAGTTCCACCCGGAATTTACCTCTACACCGCGTAAAGGCCACCCGCTGTTTACCGCTTACATCAAAGCTGCGTTGGCCAATAAAAAGGCGTAAGGAAAAACGAAACAGAATTGTTTCAGCCTAATAAAAAAGCTCCCGTTAACAGGGAGCTTTTTTATTGACAACAACTACCCGTTTTATCGGTAGCCTTTGCCGCCATGCCGTCTGAAAGTCAATTTTGTGAGTTTCGCTAAAAGGGCCTCCAAACAACAAGCAGCCTTCACAGGGTGTCATGTATCCGAGACTATGATTTGGTTTTAGATACAGGCATTTCAAAACCATGGCTGATTATGCAAAGTTCCCGGCTTTTTATAGCAAGCAGCCGTTAACACTTTTTATTGAGCCGTCTAAACAAAAGGCCGTCTGAAATTTCAGACGGCCTCAATCATATCGGCATCAACAGAGGTTTATTTTGCTGCCTGATAGGCTTTATCTGCCTCTTCAAACTTCTCTTCCACTTGTTTCGGTGCTTTGCCGATCAGCGATACGGCAACCACGGCGATAAAGCAGGCGATGAAGCCGGGCACGATTTCATACAGGCTGCTGCCGGTTAACGGTTTCCATGCCACCACAACCAATGCTCCGGCAATCATACCGGCCAATGCTCCGGCGGCGGTCATGCGTTTCCAGAATACCGACAGAATAACCACGGGGCCGAAGGCAGCGCCGAAGCCCGCCCAAGCATAGGATACCAATCCCAACACTCTGCTTTCGGGGTCTGCGGCGATAATGATGGCAATCACAGCCACGGCCAACACCATCAGGCGACCTACCCAAACCAACTCTTTTTGCGGTGCATCGGGGCGCAAAAAGCCTTTGTAGAAGTCTTCGGTAATCGCGCTGGAACATACCAACAGTTGGCAAGACAGCGTGGACATCACGGCGGCAAGAATGGCGGAAAGAATCACGCCGGCGATCCATGGGTTGAACAGAATAGTGGTCAAGGCAATAAAGATGCGCTCGTTGTTGCCGCCCATGGCCGCTACTTGATCGGGATGGCCGCCGAAGTAAGCGATGCCGAAATAGCCGACCGCACAGGCTCCGGCCAAGCACAGAATCATCCACGTCATGCCGATGCGGCGGGCGGACACCAGCGATTTCACGTTTTCGGCCGCCATAAAACGCGCCAGAATGTGCGGCTGGCCGAAATAGCCCAAGCCCCATGCGGCGGTGGAAATAATGCCCATCAGCGTGGTGCCCGCGAGCAGGCTGCCGTATTCTTTGCCGGTTGAAGCGGCAACGCCTTGGATAGCGGCATTCATTTCATCGGCTCCGCCCAACGCCAAATAAACCATAATCGGCGTGAGAATCAGGGCGAAAATCATCAAGGTTGCCTGAATCGTATCCGTCCAGCTCACGGCCAAGAAGCCGCCGATAAAGGTGTAGGCAATGGTTGCGCCCGCGCCCAGCCACATGGCTTGCGTGTAGGTAACGTCAAACAGGCTTTGGAACAGGCGTGCGCCGGCCACGATACCCGAAGCGCAATAGATGGTGAAGAAAAACAGAATGATGGCGGCGGAAATCACTTTCATTGCCGCACCTTTGCTGCCGAAACGGTGGAAAAAATAATCGGGCAGAGTTAAGGCATTGTTGTTGTATTCGGTGTGGACGCGCAGCCTGCCCGCCACCAAACGCCAGTTGAAATAAGCGCCGACTGTCAGACCGATGGCGATCCATGCTTCGCTCAAACCGCTGGCGTAAACCGCACCGGGCAAGCCCATCAACAGCCAGCCCGACATGTCGGAAGCACCTGCCGACATCGCGGTAACAAAGCTGCCCAAACTGCGGCCGCCGAGAATATAGTCGTCGAAACTGCGGGTGGAATAATATGCCGCCATACCGATCAGCAATACTGCAATCAGGTATATCCCGAAGGTAACGTACATCGGATTAAAATTGCCCATATAAACCTCGATTTCTAAATGGAAAAGCCGCATGAAAACGCGACGCTTTTATTTCTTTTCTGCTGCCGGTCCCGTTGAAAACCTGCATCGGCATTTAACCGCAGGGCTTGATTTAAGTCAAGATTCGTTAATCTGCGTTGATTTTGCCTGACAAACGGCGCTCAAACGGGCAATGTGCCGTCTGAAAAAACCCGTTTCAGACGGCACACGAACAAAGCACGCCTCCGGCCAAAGCTCAATCGGGCCGTCTGAACGGTAACGCCCCTAATTTGAATGCCAACTGTTATAATAGCCGCCTTAAAAAACACATCAAGGCAGCATGATTATGATGGTACATCCGCAGTTCAGCCCCGAACTGATCAGCTTCGGCCCGCTGGCAATCCGCTGGTATGCGCTCAGCTATATTCTCGCATTCGTTCTGTTTATCTGGCTCGGCAGACGGCGCATCAGTCAAGGCAACACCGTTTTTACCAAAGAAATGCTCGACGATTTGCTGACTTACGGCGTATTGGGCGTGATTCTCGGCGGGCGGTTGGGCTATGTGCTGTTCTACAAGTTTTCACACTATATGCAAAACCCCGGCGATATTTTGAAAGTGTGGGAAGGCGGTATGTCGTTCCACGGCGGTTTTTTGGGCGTGTTGGTTGCCATGTGGCTGTTCGGGCGCAAACGCAACATCGGTTTTTGGCGCGTGGCTGATTTCGTTGCCCCGCTGGTGCCGCTGGGCTTGGCATCCGGCCGTATCGGCAACTTTATCAACGGCGAACTGTGGGGTCGCGTTACCGACATCAACGCTTTCTGGGCCATGGGTTTTCCGCAGGCTCGCCACGAAGATGCCGCCGTTGCCACACACAACCCGCAATGGGCAGAATGGTTGGCGCAATACGGTATGCTGCCGCGGCATCCTTCTCAGCTTTACCAATTCGCGCTCGAAGGCATCAGCCTGTTTGTGATTGTGTGGCTGTTTTCTAAAAAGCCGCGCCCGGTCGGTCAAACATCTATGGTGTTTCTCGCCGGCTACGGCATCTTCCGCTTTATCGCCGAATATGCCCGCCAACCCGACGACTATCTCGGCCTGCTGAGTTTGGGTTTGTCTATGGGGCAATGGTTGAGCGTACCGATGATTGTGCTCGGCATTATCGGCTTTATCTATTTCGGCAAGCGCAACGAACCTTTAAAATAACCGGCGCTTGCCATCCGTATGACAGGCCGTCTGAACGCCCCAGCCGTTTCAGACGGCCTTATGAAAGTTAAACCATCATGCTTTTAATGATCGACAACTACGACAGCTTTACCTACAACATCGTCCAATACTTCGCCGAACTCGGCCAAGAAGTGGTGGTGCGCCGAAACGACGACATCACATTAGAAGAAATCGCCGCCCTCAAACCGCAATACCTTGTTATCGGCCCCGGCCCCTGTTCGCCCAAAGAAGCAGGCATTTCGGTAGCCGCCATGCAGCATTTTGCCGGCAAACTGCCGATTATGGGCATCTGCCTCGGCCATCAAACCATGGGCGAAGCGTTCGGCGGCAACGTGGTGCGTGCCAAAACGCTGATGCACGGCAAAGTATCGCCCGTGCACCACCACAGCCGCGGCATGTTCAAAGAGCTGCCCAATCCCGTAACCTGCACCCGCTACCACAGCTTGGTTATCGACCGCGATACGTTGCCCGACTGCTTGGAAGTAACATCGTGGACGGAAGACGGCGAAATCATGGGCGTGCGCCACAAGCATTTTCCCATCGAAGGCGTGCAGTTTCATCCCGAAGCCCTGCTCACCGAACACGGGCACGAAATGCTCGATAATTTCTTAAAAGAATTTGCCGACTTTCAGACGGCCTGATTACATATACCAAAGGCCGTCTGAAACCGTTCAGACGGCCTTCACGAAAACTTATCCGTTTAAAGGCAACACCCCGATGATTACCCCGCAGCAAGCCATTGCCCGCCTTATCGACAATAACGAACTCTTTTACGACGAAATGACCGACCTGATGCGCCAGATTATGAGCGGTCAGGTTCCGTCCGAACAGATTGCCGCCATTCTTACCGGCCTGCGCATCAAAGTGGAAACCGTGTCCGAAATCAGCGCCGCCGCCGCCGTCATGCGCGAATTTGCCACCCCCGTGCCCGTGCAGGACAACACCCATCTGGTCGATATCGTCGGTACCGGCGGCGACGGCGCGCAAACATTCAATATATCCAGCACCGCCATGTTTGTGGCCGCAGCCGCCGGAGCCAAATTAGCCAAACACGGCGGCCGTTCGGTGTCGTCTTCCAGCGGCGCGGCAGACGTTATGGAACAAATGGGCGCAAGCCTTAACCTTTCTCCCGAACAAGTCGGCGGCAGCATCGACAATATCGGCATCGGCTTTATGTTCGCCCCCAACCACCACAGTGCCATGCGCTACGTTGCCCCTGTGCGCCGTTCATTGGGCTTCCGCAGCATCTTCAACATTTTAGGCCCGCTTACCAACCCCGCAGGCGCACCCAACCAGCTTTTGGGCGTGTTTCATATCGACTTGTGCGGCATTCTCTCGCGCGTGCTGCAACAACTCGGCTCGCGCCACGTTTTAGTGGTCAACGGCAGCGACGGCCTCGATGAAATCACCATTACCGGCGCCACCCGCGTGGCCGAGCTGCATAACGGCCGCATCAGCGAATACGACATCACGCCCGACCAATTCGGCCTGCCCGTTTACGCCAACCTCGACGACATCCGCGTAGCCGACAGCACCGAATCGCTCGCCATGATGAACCGCGTGTTGGCAGGCGAAACCGGAGCCGCGCGCGACATCGTATTGCTCAATGCCGCCGCCTGCCTGTATGCGGGCGATATCGTACCTTCGCTGCAAGAAGGCGTGGCCGCCGCCGCCCAAGCCATCGATTCGGGCAAAGCCAAAGCCAAACAGCAGGCATTTATCGACTATACCCGGCAGGCAGCGGCGGAGCAGAACGCATAAACTTGACCATCTGCACATCCGCCGTTATCCGTTAAAACCGCCCCCATCCATAAGGCCGTCTGAAAACATGCACTACTTCAGCATCCACACGCAACAAGGCGAACATCTGGGCTTCTTTATTATGCTGCCCGACGATGAATCCGGGCAGCCGCCTTCAAGCGGCCGCTTTGCCGTGAAGGCACAAAGCGAAACCGCACCGCAAGACGCCGCCGCCGCACGCGCCATTGCCTTTTACGAAGAATGCGGAAAGCCGCTTTACTGGAAAACAGAAAAAGACCATGTGGTTTTATTCGACGACGAATCCCTTATCGGCCGCCTCCGCAACGAATATCTCAGCATCGGCGGGCAAACGCTGGTGCTCAACGACCTAACAGGAACGATCTAAATGGAAAGCATCTTTATCCTGATACCCATCAGCATTATTTTGGCTTTTCTGATTGCTTATTTTTTTTGGTGGTCCGGCAAAAACGGACAGTTCGATGACTTGGAAGGCCCTGCCCACCGCATCATCATGGATGACGACGACACCGCCGCACAAAACGAAACCGGCAATAGCGAAAACCGAGAAAAGCCCGAAAATGAGCCTGAAAGATAACCTGAATTTCTCCACCGGCCGCCGCTTCGCCCCGCTGTTCGGCACACAATTTTTAGGCGCGTTTAACGACAACCTGTTTAAAACCGCCCTGTTTGTGATGATCAGCTTCTACGACTTGGGAGAAAACACCGTGCTGCCCGCCAGCCAAATGCTCAATCTCGGCGCCCTGCTGTTTATCCTGCCCTATTTTCTGTTTTCCGCCATCTCGGGCCAACTGAGTACCAAGTTCGACAAAGCGCGGCTGGCGCAGGTTATCAAAGTGCTGGAAATTGCGGTGATGACCGTGGCCGCTTACGGCTTTTATATCCAATCCGCCCCGCTGCTGCTGTTTTGCCTGTTTTGCATGGGCACGCAATCCACCCTGTTCGGCCCGCTGAAATACGCCGTGCTGCCCGATTATCTCAACAGCAAAGAGCTGATCATGGGCAACAGCCTGATTGAATCGGGCACTTTCATCGCTATTCTGTTCGGCCAGATTCTCGGCACGGCCGTAGCGGGCATTCCGCCCCATTTCGTCGGCATGATGGTGATGGCCGTCGCCATCGCAGGCACCGTTACCAGCATGTTTATGCCGCGTGTCGCCGCCAAAGACCCCACCACCCGCATCGAGCCGAACATCGCCAAAGGCACTTGGGTGCTGATGAAAGAAACCTTTGTCCAACGCGAACTGTACGCCGCCATCATCGGCATTTCGTGGTTTTGGATGGTCGGCGCCGTTTATACCACCCAACTGCCTACCTTCACCCAAATCCACCTCGGTGGCAACGACAACGTGTTCAACCTGATGCTGGCTCTGTTTTCGATAGGCATTGCCATCGGCTCCGTCGTCTGCGCCAAAGTCAGCCACCAACGCCTGCACCTCGGGCTGGTCGCCATAGGCGGCGCGGGCTTAACCGTTAGCGGGCTGCTGCTGGTATGGCTGACTTACGGCCAGCGTTTTACACAGCTTCAAGGCATAGTCTGGTTTTTGTCTCAAGCCAATGCCTACCCTGTCAGCTTGACCATGATTGCCATCGGATTTTTCGGCGGTTTCTTCTCCGTGCCGCTTTACACTTGGCTGCAAACCGCCAGCAGCGAAACCTTCCGCGCCCACGCCATTGCCGCCAACAACATCGTCAACGGCATGTTTATGGTCACGGCAGCGCTTTTAAGTGCCTTGCTGCTGTTTATGTTCGACAGCATTACCTTGCTGTATCTGATTGTGGCACTCGGCAACGTACCGCTGGTGGCCTACCTGCTCAAACTCGAACCGCGCTTTTGGCAGGATTTGAAACTCTATTTCCGTATCAACTAATCATCAAACATATGAGGCCGTCTGAACATTTTCAGACGGCCTCATACTTTATTTCCATCAAAACGGCATCACATACGCTCAAAGATTTACCCTCCACATCATCCGCCCAATTCAAATCTATACCGTATAATGGCGGCAACACAACACTATGAAAAGGAATCTACCATGCGCTGGCAAGGCAGAAAACAAAGCTCAAACGTAGAAGACCGCCGCGGCCGCCCCGGCCGTATCGGCGGCAAAGGCACGGGCATCATCGGCATCATCATCCTGCTGGTCGGCGCTTATTACGGCGTGGACTTATCCGGCTTGGTCGGCACACCCGCGCCCGGCGGCCACATCACACAGCAAACCAAACTAAACAGCGAACTCGAAGCGCAGCTCAACGAACTTTCCCGCGTGGTGCTCGCCGACACCGAAACCGTATGGAGCAACTATTTCGCCAAAAACGGCAGCCGCTACACACCGACCACGCTGGTGCTCTACACCGCCGGCACGCAAACCGCCTGCGGCACCGGCCAAGCCGCGATGGGGCCGTTTTACTGCCCTGCCGACCGCAAAGTCTATATCGACTTATCGTTTTATGAAGACATGCGTAAAAAACTCGGTGCATCCGGCGATGCCGCCTTCTCTTATGTAATCGCCCACGAAGTCGGCCACCATATACAAAACCTGCTCGGCATCTTGCCTCAAGTCAACCAAATGCAAAACGCCGCCCGTTCCAAAACCGAAGCCAACGCACTTTCCGTCAAACTGGAATTGCAGGCCGACTGTTTTGCGGGCATTTGGGCGCATTACGCCGTCAACCAGAACCTGTTTGAAGAAGGCGACATCGAAGAAGCCGTCAACGCCGCCGAAGCCGTGGGCGACGACCGCCTGCAAAAACGTTCGCAAGGTTATGTGGTGCACGACAGCTTTACCCACGGCTCGTCGGCCGAACGCATGGCTTGGTTCAAACGCGGCCTAAACAGCGGCGACGTGAACCAATGCAATACCTTTGCCGCAAGATAACCGCAACACACCCCGCTCAATAAAGCATTTTCACCATCCGCTCCCTATCTTAGGCAGATAGTGCAAATAACAGGATACAGAAGCCGATACTTCTGCCCGTGATTTATTTGCAATATCTGCCTAATTTACAATTGCTATGCTTGCAATGCGAACCGTTTTTATTTATATTCTCAACCACCCCTATAATAAAACTCAATCTCATTACGAATAACGGAACAAGGAGCACGAAAATGTTTGTATGTATCTGCAATGCCATTACAGACCGCCAAATTCAAGAAACCGTTGCCGCCGGTGCTTCCAGCTTGAGCGACCTGCAAGCCCAACTGGGTGTCGCAACCTGCTGCGGCTGTTGCAGCGAATTGGCTTCTTCCTTCCTCTCCGGCAGCAACACTTCCAGCACCAGCACCATGACCGCCGGTATCAACGTACAAAGCTAAGTCATCGTTCACCATTTATAAAGCACACAGGCCGTCTGAAACCTTTCAGACGGCCTGTGTGCTTTATATGAACTTAAAAACACCGCCCCAACTTGTTGCACAATCCGCCACACTCACCGGCATGAATCAAGGCCGTTGGTTGCCACTTTTACCGCCTTGGCACTACAATCCGCCCCATTCTATTCATCTTCAGCAAAGAAAGGAGCACATCATGATGATTTACCACACAATCTGCTCAATCACTCTTTGCAGCACCGGCGTATAAGCGCGCACCACTTTTTTCTGTGTCGCCCGCGTTCGGGCTGCTTTCCTGATTATTCGCGTCAACCCATGAAACACAGGCTTCATGCGGTTTGCGCCTGCACGAAAGTATATTATGGGCACACCTATTTCCCACCCTGATTCCATCGTGATTGCCGATTCCGACACTTGGATAGAAGGCAACGCGGTTCAACAACTCCGCACCACCGCCGCGCTGCCGCACATGCTCCGTGTAGCCGGCATGCCGGATTTACACGCCGGACGCGGTTATCCGGTAGGCGCGGCTTTTTTCAGCCGCAATCACTTTTACCCCGCCCAATCGGCAACGACATCGGCTGCGGCATGGCTTTTTGGCAAACCGACCTGCCCGCCCACAAAGCCAAACCCGAGAAACTCGCCAAACAGCTCGGCAATATCGACATGCCGCTCGATGAAAACTGGCACGAACGCATCCGCGAATTGCTGCCCGCCCATCCGTTTCAGACGGCCTTAGGCACCATCGGCGGCGGCAACCATTTTGCCGAACTGCAAGCCGTTGACGATATTTACCGCGCCGACCTGCTGCCCGCTGCGTTTGACAAAACCAAACTGCAACTCTTGGTACACAGCGGTTCCCGCGGCTTGGGTCAACACATTCTCAGCCGCCACGTTCAGCAATTCGGGCATCAAGGCTTAGATGCCGGCTCTGAAGCGGCGGCAGACTATTTACACGCACATCAAGATGCTTTGGATTTCGCCCACGCTAACCGACGCCTGATTGCAGAAAGAATGCTGCACAACTGGCGCAGCGAAGGAGCTTGCCTGCTCGATGTGCACCACAACTTTCTCGAAGAAGCCGACATCGGCGGCGTGCACGGCTGGCTGCACCGCAAAGGCGCAACACCGGCCGACCGCGGCTTGGTGGTCATTCCCGGCTCGCGCGGCGACTTCAGCTATCTGGTTTTACCCGCCGAAGATTGCAGCCTGTCGCTCCATTCGCTGGCACACGGATCCGGACGTAAATGGCTGCGCACGGAATGCCGCGGGCGTTTGTCGCACAAATATTCTGCGGACTCATTGCGCCGCACCACCTTCGGCAGCATCGTCGTATGTCAGGATAAAACGTTGATTTACGAAGAAGCACCGCAGGCATACAAAAACATCGACAGCGTGGTCAATGCTTTGCTGAACGCGGGCTTGATCACCATCGTGGCGCGGTTTAAACCGGTGCTGACCTACAAAACATCGGGCGCTTGCGGCGCATAGGAGCAAGAAATGAACACGGTTTTATTACACATCTCCACCGCACAAGGCCCGGCGGAATGCCAGATATTCGCCCGTTTTGTTGTGCAGCGTTTGATACGGGAAGCCAAGTCGCAAGGCATTGCCGCCGCTGTTCAGACGGCCTCCGAAAGCAAATACGGCATGATTTCGGCCACGGTCAAACTCAACGGCGCGGCGGCAGAAACGTGGTCGCAGCGCTGGCTGGGAACGCTGCAATGGATATGCAGCAGCCCCGTCCGTAAACAGCATTTACGTAAAAACTGGTACATCGGCATCTTCCGCCTGCCCGACGAGGATTTACCCGAGTACGGCGACGGCGAAATCGTTTTTCAAACCTGCCGCGCGGGCGGCAAAGGCGGCCAGCACGTCAACAAAACCGAAAGTGCGGTGCGTGCAACTCACACGCCAAGCGGCATTTCCGTGCGGGTGGAAAGCGAGCGCAGCCAGCACACCAATAAAAAACGGGCGTTGGCATTGCTGTCGGAAAAACTGGCCGAAGCGCACAGCACCCGGGCAGAAGCCTATGCGCGTCAAAAACATGTACAGCTTTATCAGGTGGAGCGCGGCAATCCGGTGAAGGTGTTTGAAGGTTTGTCGTTTCGGGAACGGAAAATGCCGTAACGCAACGCAGCTTCACAGCTTGAGGCCGTCTGAAAACGAGCTTCGCGAGTTTAGACAAAACCTGCCGAACGAAAATCCGCGTGCCTAGAGCCGGATTGCCTAGCCGCCCGCAAGCGGTGTTCGTATGTTTTTGAATCGTATGTTTTTGAAAAGCACACAGGCCGTCTGAAATATTTTCAGACGGCCTGTTTTCATTTCTGCACCAATAACTTAACCGCCAACTTAACCGCGCGGATGGTGTTCCTGCACAATACTTTTCAACCTCTCGTTGGCAACATGGGTGTAAATCTGGGTAGTGCTGATGTCGGCGTGGCCGAGCAGCAGTTGCACCACGCGCAGGTCGGCACCGTGGTTGACGAGATGGGTGGCGAAGGCGTGGCGCAGTCCGTGCGGGCTGATGTGGTGGATGCCGGCTTCTTGGGCGTATTTTTCGACAATCATCCAAGCGAGCTGGCGGCTGATGCCGGTGCGTTTTTGGCTGACGAATAATTCGTCGCAGGCTTTGTTTTTCAACAGCAGCGGGCGGGCTTCGGCGAGGTAGCGTTCTATCCAGTAGGCGGCTTCTTCGCCGAGCGGCACGATGCGCTGTTTGTTGCCTTTGCCGATGGTGTTGATGATGCCTTTGTGCAGATCGGCTTGACCGATTTGGAGTTTTACCGCTTCGCTGACGCGCAGGCCGGTGGCGTAGATGAGTTCCAACAGGGCTTTATCGCGCAGGCCGTGTGCGCTTTCGGTGTCGGGCGCATTCAGCAGCGCGTCGATTTGTGTTTCGGTAATCAGCTTGGGCAGGGTTTTGGGCTGTTTGGGCGTGGTGAGGTGGCGGGTGGGGTTGTCGCTGCGCCGTTCGGTTTCGAGCAGCCAAGCGTAAAGGCGTTTGCAGGCAGAAAGGGCGCGGGCTTGAGAACGGGTTTTCTCATCGGGATGGTAAACGGCGGCGGATAAATCGCTGCTTTGTGCGTTTTGCCAGTTGAGGCCGTGTTCGGCCAAGCGCGCGGCGACTTTTTGTAGGTCACGCCGGTAGCTGTCGAGTGTGTTTTGGCTGAGGCGGTCGTTGAGCCAAAGGTGTTCGAGCAGGCGGTCGATATAGGTATCGGGATGGTTTTCAGACGGCATCGCAAGGGTTTTCTTAAAGAACGGCCATAACAACAATAAAGGCGAACACCAGCGCAATCGCGGCCAAAATGCCGATCATCACGATTTTGGCGGTTCGGGCTTTGGCCTCGGCCAAACGCGCCTCGGCTTGCAGTTTGGCGGTTTCGGCTTTGGTTTTTTCAATGTCCCATTCCGTCGGGCGGGTTTGCGGGGCTTTGTCGGAGGTTTCGTGCATGTTCATTTCCTTGTGGGAAAAGGTTTTTTCAGACGGCCTTATATCTCAATGCCTTCATGTTGCAGCAGCCAACGCTTAATCGCCAACGCATCGCCTTCTCCGCTGGAAAATCCGCCCAAGCCTTGTTTGGCGACGACGCGGTGGCACGGCACCACTAAGGCCAGCGGGTTTTTGCCACATGCGCCGCCGACTGCGCGGGGATGGCTGCCGATTTTGCGGGCGATGTCTTGGTAAGTGAACACTTCTCCGGCAGGGATGTCGGCAATCGCCTGCCAAACTTTCTGCTGGAACGCCGTGCCTTGCGTGGAAATCGGGTGATTAAAGTTTTTCAGACGGCCTGAGAAGTAATCGTCCAGTTTCTTTTTCCATGCTTCGGGCAAAGGATAAGGCGCATATTCGGGTCGGCCGTGCAGGTTCAGTTCGACAAGGTTTTCTTCTGCGTCGAAAATTAAGGTGATGTCGCCGAACGGGGCGGAATACAGACAAGGATAGTTCATGATTTGAGGCCGTCTGAAAAAGTTTGCTTTAAGCGGTTTTATTCAAGGTTTCCAACACTTCCTGCGCGTGCCCCGCTACTTTCACTTTGCGCCATTCGTGTTCGATTTCGCCTTGTTTGTTGAGCACGAAAGTGCTGCGTTCGATGCCGAGCGATTCTTTGCCGTAGAGTTTTTTCAGCTTGATCACGTCAAACAGTTTGCACACGGTTTCGTCTTTGTCGCTGAGCAGTTCGAATTGGAAACCTTGTTTGGCGCAAAAGTTCTGATGCGATTTCACGCCGTCGCGCGAGATGCCGACCACGGTGTAGCCGAGGGCTTTGAATTGCTCCAAGCGGGCGTTGAAATCCAAGCCTTCGGTGGTGCAGCCGGGCGTGCTGTCTTTGGGGTAGAAATAAACCACCAGCGGCAGGTGTTCGTCGGATACGAAATCGCGCTCGGCGGAAGATGGCAGGGTAAAGCTGTATTGCGGCATGTCGTTCTCTTTCTCAATCGGTTTTCAGACGGCCTTTATCTTATACCATTCTGCGCTTACCCCAAAGGCCGTCTGAAAATTCCGGCACGGCTTTACGCAGGCTTCCTTTATAATGGCGGAACTTTGTCAATAAAGGAAAACCGAAATGGGTGTTTTACACAGTTTGCTGGGCATGGCGGTGCTGGTGGCGATTGCGGTGCTGCTTTCCACCAACCGCCGGGCCATCAATATCCGCACGGTGGCGGGTGCGTTTCTGATTCAGGTAGCACTGGGTGCATTGGTGCTGTATGTGCCGTGGGGGCGCGACGGCCTGCTGGCGGTATCGGAAGCCGTAAGCAAAGTAATCGCATACGGCAACAACGGCTTGGGCTTTTTATTCGGCGGGCTGGTGTCGGACAAAATGTTTGAAGTGTTCGGCGGCGGCGGTTTTGTGTTTGCCTTGCGCGTATTGCCGCTGATTGTGTTTTTCTCGGCATTGATGGCGGTGCTGTACTACATCGGCGTGATGCAGATGCTGATTAAATTTATCGGCGGTTTCCTGCAAAAAATGCTCGGCACATCCAAAGCCGAATCCATGTCGGCGGCGGCCAATATTTTTGTGGGCCAAACCGAAGCCCCGCTGGTGGTGCGCCCCTACATCAGCAAAATGACCGAATCGGAACTGTTTGCAGTGATGAGCGGCGGCTTGGCATCGGTGGCCGGCTCGGTATTGGCCGGTTATTCGCAAATGGGCGTGCCGCTTCCTTATCTGATTGCCGCTTCGTTTATGGCCGCGCCGGGCGGTTTGCTGTTTGCCAAACTGCTCATTCCGGAAACGGAAAAAACGCAAAACGAATTGGAAGTAATGGCGCAAAGCGATGAAGAAAAACCCACCAACGTGATAGACGCAGCGGCAGGCGGTGCCGTTACCGGTGCGCAAATTGCCATCGCGGTAGGTGCTTCGCTGCTCGCTTTCGTGGCTTTGATTGCGCTGATTAACGGCATTATCGGCGGCGTAGCGGGCTGGTTCGGCCACGGCGACCTTACCCTGCAAGCCATTCTCGGCTGGCTGTTCTCTCCTTTGGCTTGGGTTATCGGCGTACCGTGGAGCGAAGCCGGCGTGGCAGGTTCGCTTATCGGCCAAAAAATCGTTGTTAACGAATTTGTTGCCTATTCCGAATTTGTCAATTACCTGAAGCCCGAATCGGCCGTTCAGCTCAGCGACATGACCAAAGCCATTATTTCTTTTGCCCTGTGCGGTTTTGCCAACTTGGGTTCGATTGCCGTATTGGTGGGCGGTTTGAGCATTATGGCGCCCAACCGCCGCAAAGACGTCGCCCGCTTGGGTTTGAAAGCCGTAGTGGCCGGCTCGCTGTCCAACCTGATGAGCGCGGTGATTGCCGGACTGTTTATCAGCTTATCCGGCGCTGCCATTTTGTCTTGAGCACACACTTCCCAAATTAAAGTGAAAATTGGGTAAAGGCCGTCTGAAAGGTTTCAGACGGCCTGTTTACAACCTTTCCCGCACAAACGCCTTAATCCGTTTTGCATCGGAATATTCTTCATTCAGCTTAACGCCTGCCGTATTTGTCGGCCAGTTGGCGCAATGCTTCGGCCAGCTCCGGGTGGTGTGCCAACCGTTCTGCTGTATCTTTAAACCCCTCAATCGCCGCATCGCTTAACACCAGCCGGTTTTCCCGTGCTGCTTCCGCCTGCTTAGGCACAATCTTCACGCGCACTTCCCGAATGTCGGCAAGAATATTCTGAAGCTGCGGCAACACCCCCGGAGCAATCATGCGCAAACGCGACAACGCCATATTGTTATCGGCAAGCAAAATCAGCACCCCGTCTTCCACGCAGGCCGTCTGAAAATGCGGCCGCAGATTGGCCGGCATAATCTGCTTAACCTGCCTGTCGAGCTTGCGCCATTGTTGCGACTGTTTGATCAAAGCCGCCAGCCTGCTGTCTTTTTTGCCGATTTTTTCCAAATCCATGTTAAGTCAACCGCCCGAGTGTTGTTTTCATTCAGTAAAGAAAAGTTGAAATTCAGTCAAACTGCCGCCATTTCAAACGGCATTGTAACCCTGCCAAACGGCTTGTGTTAAAATTCAGATTTAATTTATTTGCATCTTAAATTTACATACCCGCGGAACGATTCAGCCGCTCCGTCACAGGAAATTCCATGCTTACCAACTTAGCCAAAAAAGTGTTTGGCAGCCGCAACGACCGTCTGCTCAAACAATATCGCAAAACAGTAGCCAAAATCAATGCGTTGGAACCCCAACTGAAAGAACTCAGCGACGAAGCCCTCAAAGCCAAAACACCCGAATTCAAAGAGCGCTTAAACAAAGGCGAAAGCCTGAACAGCATTCTGCCCGAAGCATTCGCCGTATGCCGCGAAGCCAGCCGCCGCGTGCTGGGTATGCGCCACTTCGATGTCCAGCTGATCGGCGGTATGGTGCTGCACGACGGCAAAATTGCCGAGATGCGCACCGGCGAAGGCAAAACTTTGGTTGCAACCTTAGCCGTATATCTCAACGCACTTACCGGCAAAGGCGTTCATGTGGTTACCGTCAATGATTACCTCGCCTCACGCGATGCCGGCATTATGGAACCGCTTTATAATTTCTTGGGCTTGAGCGTCGGCGTGATTGTGA
This sequence comes from Neisseria sp. 74A18, assembly GCF_001308005.1. Lineage (NCBI taxonomy): Bacteria > Pseudomonadati > Pseudomonadota > Betaproteobacteria > Neisseriales > Neisseriaceae > Neisseria > Neisseria sp. 74A18. Next base: position 76,506 of record NZ_LGZA01000003.1, on the reverse strand, counting down.
GCGACATGCAGCCCTTCTTCCGCCAAACCGCCTACAACGCCGACATTACCTACGGCACAAACAACGAATTCGGTTTCGACTACCTGCGCGACAACATGGTTACCGACCAATACGACAAAGTTCAGCGCGAGCTGTCTTTTGCCGTTGTGGACGAAGTAGACTCCATTTTGATCGACGAAGCCCGTACCCCGCTGATTATCTCAGGCCAAGCCGACGACAACGTGCAGCTGTATCAAGTTATGGATCAGGTTCCGGCCCGACTCATCCGCCAAGAAACCGAAGAAGGCGCGGGAGATTACTGGGTAGATGAAAAAGCCCATTCGGTTATTTTGAGCGAAGCAGGTCACGAACATGCCGAGCAAATTCTGTCTGAAATAGGGTTGCTCCAAGAAGGCGATTCACTCTACTCTGCCGGCAACATCATGCTGATGCACCACCTGATGGCGGCATTGCGTGCACATGCCTTGTTCCATAAAGACCAGCACTACGTTATTCAAGACGGCGAAATCGTTATTGTCGACGAATTTACAGGCCGTCTGATGTCCGGCCGCCGTTGGTCGGAAGGTTTGCACCAAGCGGTGGAAGCCAAAGAAGGCGTAGAAATCAAACGTGAAAACCAAACGCTTGCCTCCATCACTTTCCAAAACTATTTCCGCCTGTATCAAAAACTTGCAGGCATGACCGGCACGGCCGACACCGAAGCCTTCGAATTCCAAAGCATCTACGGCTTAGAAACCGTTATCATCCCCACCAACCGTCCGACGCAGAGAAAAGACTTCAACGACCAAATTTTCCGTACCGCCGAAGAAAAATACGAAGCCGTTATCAAAGACATCCAAGCCTGCTTCGATAAAGGCCAACCCGTGCTCGTCGGCACCACCAGCATTGAAAACTCAGAGTTGGTATCTGCGTTACTCAACAAAGCCGGGCTGCCGCATAACGTATTGAACGCCAAAGAACACGAACGCGAAGCCTTAATCGTTGCCCAAGCCGGTAAGCCGAGCATGATTACCGTTGCCACCAACATGGCAGGCCGAGGCACCGACATCGTGCTGGGCGGTAACGTCAAACATCAAAGCGACGCCATCCGTGCCGACGAAAGCCTGAGCGAAGAAGAAAAACAAGCCCGTATCAGCAAACTGGAAAACAGCTGGGAAGCCGAGCACAACAAAGTATTGGCAGCGGGCGGGCTGCATATTATCGGCACAGAGCGCCACGAAAGCCGCCGCATCGACAACCAATTGCGCGGCCGTGCCGGCCGTCAGGGCGACCCCGGTTCCAGCCGTTTCTATCTTTCTTTCGAAGACCCCTTGCTGCGCCTATTTGCCCTTGACCGCGCAGCCGCCCTTCTTAACCGCTTAGCGCCCGAGCGCGGCGTAGCCATCGAACACAGCATGCTGACCCGCCAAATCGAAGGCGCACAGCGCAAAGTAGAAGGCCGCAACTTCGATATGCGCAAACAAGTATTGGAATACGATGATGTTGCCAACGACCAGCGTAAAGTCATCTACCATTACCGCAATGCAATCCTTACCAATAAAGATGTCGGCGAACTCGCGCAATCCATCCGCGAAGAAGTATTAAGTAGCTTGGTAGACAGCTACATGCCACCCGATACCATGGAAGAAGAATGGGACATTCCGGCACTGGAATCACAACTGGCGAGCGAATTCCGTTTAAATGCCGACATTCAAGGCTGGCTCAAAGAAAACAATACCTTGGACAACCAAGATATCAAAGAGCGTCTGATCGCCCAAGCGGAAAAAGAGTATGCAGACAAATCGGAGCTGGTAGGCAAACAAAACATGAACAACTTCGAGCGGAATGTATTGCTGCAAGTTATCGACAACAACTGGCGCGAGCATCTTGCCGCTATGGATTACCTGCGGCAAGGCATTCATTTGCGCAGTTATGCCCAGAAAAACCCCAAACAGGAATACAAGCGCGAAGCCTTCATCATGTTTGAGCAACTGTGGAACGGCATCAAACAAAATGTTGCATCTTTGCTAACGGCAGTTCAAATCGAACAAAGCGATGATATTGTCGCCGATACCGAACCCAAAGAGCCTGCGTTTATGCAAGCCACCCACTCCGGCGCACCGTCGATGGAAGACGTGCTAGGCGAATCGCGCGATGATTTGGCAACAGAGGCATTCGACCCCACAGGCAATGATTACAGCCCCGAAGTGCTTGCGCAACAAGGCAGAATCATCCACCGCAATGATTTATGCCCCTGCGGAAGCGGCAAAAAATATAAACAATGCCATGGGAAATTAAACTAATATCAATAGACACAAAGCCTGCTTTTGGAAAGCAGGCTGAGACCTTTGCAAAACCCCCAGATGCGGATGCAGTTCAAGGCGTAGCAGCACAGCGAGTGCAGACATATCATACAGATAGGCAAACGAGCGAGCAGCGCACAACGCAGAAATGCGCCGCAGATGGGGGTTTTGCAAAGGTCTCAGGCTTTTTATTTACATTTATATACCCGCTCGGCCGAAAACATAAAAACATCAAAATAATCGCTATATAGCCAATCAAACAGTTTTTGCAGTTGCATACTGCCGACACATTGAGTTATCTACATAATATATATCAGTTTATATCTACCACCTATTTTGAAATTCTTTCCCCTTCCGATGCCCCTTCAAACTCGAAAATCTTATTTCCCATTTAGAAACAAATCATTACAACTTCATGAAATTAAACATTTTAACCTATTAAAAATACATTTTGCATTTATATGCATAAATGATATATTTACAGCATAACAAACTCACTTACATTAAGTTCTATTACAGAAAGGTTTTTATGCCTCACCATATCCGCTTGGCAATCTTGGCTTTGCTATACCATGTTTCAGTTCCGGCTTTTGCACAACCTGCTGAACACCCTAAAGATACAGCTAATGGATACTTCCCGGGCATGTTAATCGTTGAAAATAATTTTGTACGTCTTCAAGATTGCACAAGACGCCAACATTATTCCTTACTGCCATACAAAAAATACGGCTATGAAGCCATGGCCGAACTCATCAGTATAAGAAAAAATACCCCATCCAAAACACCTGTATATGTTGCTTTGAAAGGCGAAATCGAATACGCCAAAGACAACACACCCACCGATACTTTTTTAGTTTCGGGTATAGACACTGTTAAAGTCGGCGAAAATTGCTACATCGATCCTGTTCCTGTCAAATCCGATCATACACACAAAACTTTGTCGGCAAGCAGACTTGAATCCGATATAGAAACCACCGAATCTAATGTAACAGTAACCAATATCAACACAGATAATCAGAAAGCTCGCGCTATTCCTGAGCATACTGATGACCTGCCAGCCCAACCTGAAACCGTAGTAACCCAGCCCGAAACCGTGGTTAACCAACCCAAAACCGTAGTGACCCAGCCTGAAACCGTAGTCACCCAGCCTGAAACCGTAGTCACCCAGCCTGAAACCGTAGTCACCCAGCCTGAAACCGTAGTCACCCAGCCTGAAACCGTAGTGACTCAACCTGAAACCGTGGTGACTCAACCTGAAACCGTGGTGACTCAACCTGAAACTGTGGTTAACCAACCTGAAACTACTTTAACCGAAGATACTGCTTTTCAAAATACATCCGAAATTACTCAACCTGAAATCACAGCGGCAGAATCGGAAATAGAGTTTACAGAGCCGGTAACAAGCAATACCGAATTTACTCAAGATGCCGCACAAACTGTTGATAGCCATATAAACCGTTCTGCACCCATTGAAATGGAATCTGATAAAGAGCCTGAAGATAATGGATTCCCTATCATGAAAGAACCGGTTTCATCGGGTATTCCTTTACCTTCTGCAATCAGAATGCCTGTTAAAACCGAAAACAATTTATCCGAAGCCGGTGATAAAGAACAGGTTGAAGAACAAGAATCCGATTCAAAGGAAAATCCTGTAGATATTTCTGCCGCCGTTGCAACAAACCTTTATAGTTGATCAATTTAAATTCTGCTACCGCGTTGCTGCGCCTTTACCGTATTGGAAATTAAGTTGATTGGCTGTATTCTTAAATTTAAATAATCAAGGGCGTGTGGCCGGTAAACCGGCCACACGCCCTTGGTGTCTAAAGTGGATCTACTCTCAATTTAACTTAAACTTCAGCGGGGAAATATAATTTTTTCAATCAATCAACTTAACATCAAATCTATTTTCAGACGGCCTTTGATGCTCTTGTTGAGAACCGGTTAAAAATAATCTGCCCGCTGATTACTTCGCCCGAACACCGCTTCACGGGCATTTCTGATGCACAATCGGTTAAATGTAGCTCTTTGCTGTTGATTGTTTTCGATAACCGTCATATCCAATTCTGAAAGCTTGGGAACATGGTCTGCAAAATTATCTCTCAACGCTTTCCAACGTGCACGTTGGAGATGAACAATCGCAAACATGTCTGAGGCTATACTCACGCCTATGCTGAACTGCGCCTGAGAGACCTGAGTGCAAAATCCTGTATCGGCAAACAAGCAGCAATCCGACTCTTTTGTGTAGCAATATAATTCTATTTTTACCGCCCCAGGGTCTGCAAACAAGGCAGCAAACAGGCGTTCAAACAAAGAAGGCTGCATCACACCTTCGCTCAGCATACCGTATAGGTTTGCCAACCATCGGGTATAGCTGTTTGGTGTAAATTCAAAAGCAGTTAAGATTTTTTCCAAGCGCGGTTGCGGCCTTTGTTCGATTAATCCGACGAATTCCGAGCTGATCTCAGGAAGCTGACCCAAAACAGATTGGTGCAGGCCGTGTACAAACGAGGTATTGTGATTGTAAGGATTTCTGAAAATACCCAATAATTTCAATCTTAAAATACGCCACATCGATTCAGGTACGTTCTGCCTGCCGGTGCGTATGGTTCTCAAAGTATTGGTGGCCTCTTCATAGCCGCTTTCATGGCGGCTGAACCAGCTTTCCAAGTTGTATTGGCTGCCGCCGCTGCCTTCTACAAAAGATAAGGTGTAAAGATTGTTTACTTCCAGATTGTTTTCAATGTTCACGCTCTCCGCCTTGCCCTTATAAGGTTTGTGAAAAAGCGAAAGCGGCAGCCGGTATACGTTTTGATTTTGAGGGTTTACATCGCGGTTGAAAGCATGTTGACGCTGTTCGGTTTGCGCGATGAAATGGTGGCCTTTGGTTACGTTAGCGGTGAGCAAAGCATAAGGCTTTTCTTCGCACAAAGGTGGTTCGCAATCACTAAGAATAAAAGCTCGTTTCATATTTTCAGACGGCCCGGCTGACAGAGTTTTTATCATAACCATGTTAGGCGGGTATTTACAAGCCTGCCCGCATGAATGCAGTTTTCAACAAAACAGCCCTGCACATGCAGGGCTGTCGGGCAATTTCATGTGTGCTTATTTCAAGCCGCTCAAATGTGCCGTATCTTGGGCAATCATCAGCTCTTCGTTGGTCGGAATAACCACTGCCAAGGCTTTGCTGTCGGCAGTAGTAATCACGCCTGCGTTACCGAAGCGGGCTTTTTCATTACCTTGAACATCTTCGGTCAAGCCCAAGAAGCCCAAGTAAGCCAATACTTTGCTGCGGATCAGATCAGAATTTTCACCGATACCGCCGGTAAACACCAAAGCATCCAAACCGCCGGCCGCCACCGCCATTGAAGCAACATATTTGGCCAAGCGGTAAGAGAATACTTCCAAAGCCAATTTGGCACCTTCGTGGCCTTTGGCGGCTTCTTCTTCAATAGTACGGCAGTCGTTAGAAAGTTCGGAAATACCCAACAAACCTGATTTTTTATTCAGCATGTCGGTGATTTGGGTAATGCTCATATTGGCATTTTCTGCCAAGAAAGAGAATACGCTCGGATCCACATCGCCGCTGCGCGTACCCATTACCAAACCTTCCAACGGAGTCAAGCCCATGCTGGTATCTTGGCATTGGCCGTTGGCAACGGCAGCAATCGACGCACCGTTACCCAAGTGGGCAATCACCATACGCAGGTTATTTTTGTCTTTACCCAAGAAGCGTGCGGCTTCATCGGCTACAAAACGGTAGCTGGTGCCGTGGAAACCGTAGCGGCGCAGACCGTATTTGCGGTACAACTCGCGCGGTACGGCATAAGTGTAGGCATGTTCGGGAATGCTTTGGTGGAAAGCGGTATCAAACACGGCAACGTTTGTCAGGCCTTTGAAAATATTTTGCGCGGCGCGGATGCCCAACAGGTTTGCGGGGTTGTGCAAAGGAGCAAGGGGAATACATTTCTCAATGCCGTCAACCACTTCTTCGGTAATCACGATAGATTCGCTATACAGCTCGCCACCGCTGACAACGCGGTGTCCGACTGCTGCGATACGGCTGTCGAGGCCGTGTTTTTTCAATTCTTCCATCAAGGCTTCTACCGCGCCGGTATGGTCGGGGTTGGCAGTCAATTCGACTTTATGCTTTTCGCCGTTCACTTTGAAAGTGATATAGGCATCGGGCAGATTCAACTTTTCTGCCAAGCAGCTTAACAATACATCGCCGCTGTCGTTATCTAAAACGGCACCTTTCAATGAAGAGCTGCCGCAGTTCAATACTAGAATCAGTTTTTCAGACATAAAATTACTCCTGTTTTTTACACGGTATGCCGCCGTTTTTGCAAATGGGGATCTGATTGAATTTTAAGGAGCGCGTATTCTATCAAAATTTAACCCTAACCAAACAGTTTCTTTCAAAGGCCGTCTGAAAAAATGTTTTCAGACGGCCTTTGCTGCTTGGTCAGATAGGCCATCTGCCGATTAGTGGCTGTGTTTGCCGCCATGACCGTGATGGTGGTGATGCCCTGCTCCGGGTGTGTTTTTTACTTCCACTTCTACGGTTTTCGGCTTGGCTTTTTTGAATTTGAGGGTCAGCGGAAATTTTTCCCCTTCTTTCAGCGGGCGTTTCAAGCCCATAAACATAATGTGGTAGCTACCGGGTTTAAGCTCGACTTCGCGCCCTTTAGGCAGCGGAATCCCGCCTTTCACTTCGCGCATACGCATCACGCCGTTGTCGTTCATGTGGGTATGCACTTCGATGCGCTCCGACACGGGGCTGGAAGCGCCGATTAAAGTATCATCGGTTCCGGTTTCGTTTTTAATGTCCATAAACGCACCGCCCATGGTCATGCCTTCTACGGTAGCCCGCGCCCAAGCGTCATCCACGTCGATGCCGCCCGCCAGCGCAGTTTGACACAGGCCGGAAAGCACTAAAACGCCTAACCATTTTTTCATGTTTGCTCCTTTATGTTTGTGCATTAAATAAGTTTTTTTGCCATATAGATTAAAAAAGATTCAACCCGTATTCGCGCCAAACCGCCATAAACCATAAAACGGCCAACAACAGCAAAGCAAGCATTTGCGCTGCCGAACCGGCATCTTTGGCATGTTTTGCCAGTTCGTGGCGGGCGGTTGACGTATGATCGACCGCCGCTTCGATGGCGGTATTGAACAGCTCGACAATCAGCGATATGAACGACGCGATAATCAGCATCATACGGGTTGACGGCCCGAAATCGAGCACAACCGCCAACGCAATCAGCAGCCCGTTGAGCCATACGAGCTGACGGAATGCGCTTTCAAAGCGATAGGCCGCACGCAGTCCGTCTTTGGAATATCCGGCGGCATTGATGATGCGGCGGATACCTTTTTTGCCTTTCTTTTGGCGTGCATAGTTTTCGTTCGACATAATGTTTTACCCTGTTAACGCCATGATCCACAACACGGCCAAAGCCGCCAAAGTAGTGTATTGCGCGGCAGAACCGACATCTTTGGCTTTTTTCGCCAACTCGTGCATTTCTTCGGAAGTATGGTCAACCGCCGCTTCCAAACCGGTGTTAATCAATTCCACTACCACCGAAACGGCCGACACCAACACCAATATCATTTTTACCGGCAACGTAAAGTCTGCAAAAAACAGCCACGCCATTAAAGCACCGTGTATCCATAATAATTGGCGGAATCCCTGTTCGCTGCATGCCGCGCGGATGCCGTCGGCCGAATAAGCCAAAGCGTTCAGGATTCGCCGAATGCCGCGGCCGCCCTTCATAGATGCGGCATAGGTTTTCGGTTTGTCGTTCATGTTTTCAGACGGCCTCAGACCATTCGGCCACGGCATCGGCAAACATAGCGGCCACATCAAAGCCTTTCTGTTTCATGATTTCCTGAAAACCGGTGGGGCTGGTTACGTTGACTTCGGTCAGATAGTCGCCGATTACGTCCAAACCGGCGAGCAGAATACCCCGGCGTTTCAACTCGGGCGCAAGGGTTTCGGCGATTTCGCGGTCGCGGGCCGACAATTCCTGCGCCACACCGCGCCCGCCGGCAGCCAGATTGCCGCGCGTTTCGCCCTGCTGCGGAATCCGTGCCAGCGCAAACGGCACCACTTTGCCGCCGATCACCAGCACGCGTTTATCGCCGTGCACGATTTCGGGGATATACCGCTGCGCCATAATCGTGCGCGTATCAAGCTGCATCAGCGTTTCGAGAATGCTGCCGATATTGGGGTCGGCTTCGGTCAGGCGGAAAATGCCCATGCCGCCCATGCCGTCGAGCGGTTTCACGATGATGTCGCCATGCTCTTTCAGAAACGCGCGCACATCGGCGGAACGGGTCGATACCAAAGTAGGTGCGGTAAAGCGGCTGAAATTCAGAATCGCCAGCTTTTCGTTGAAATCGCGCATGGCCTGCCCGCTGTTAAACACTTTCGCACCTTGCTGTTCGGCCAATGTGAGCAACTGGGTAGCGTAGAGGTATTGCATGTCGAACGGTGGATCGGTGCGCATAATCACGGCATCAAAGTCTTTTAAGGCCGTCTGAACTTTATCGGCGGCTTTAAACCATTGTTTATCATCATCATGATCTAACCCAACAAATTCAAACGCCGCAGCCTGAGCCGTTACCACGCCGTTTTTAACCGCCAATTCGCTGCTCAAGGTGTGTGAAAGCTTCCACCCCCGCGCGGCCATTTCGCGCATCATCACATAGGTGGTGTCTTTATAAGTTTTAAAAGTCGCCATCGGGTCGGCGATAAACAAAATGTTCATGAACTTTCCTTATCATATCAACGGCTTCATCATGCCGCATCGAGGCCGTCTGAAACGTTCAGACGGCCTCATCTGTTTTGGCTATACCTGCCAGTCTATCGGCGTTTCGCCGTGCTCTTGCAAGTAACAGTTGGCTTGCGAGAAATGGCGGCAGCCGAAAAAGCCGCGGTGCGCCGACAAAGGCGAAGGATGCGGCGAAGTCAGCACCAAATGGCGGCTGCGGTCGATAAACGCACCTTTTTTCTGCGCATGGCTGCCCCATAAAAGAAACACGATATGCTCGCGGTGCTCGTTTAACTGCGCGATCACGCGGTCGGTAAACTGCTCCCAACCCAAAGAAGCATGCGAATGCGCCTGCCCTGCACGCACGGTCAGCACCGTGTTCAGCAGCAGCACGCCCTGCTCCGCCCAATGTTGCAGAAAACCGTGGCGCGGAATTTGGAAACCGGCAATATCGTTTGCCAATTCTTTATAGATGTTTACCAACGACGGCGGAACGGCAATATCCGGCCGCACCGAAAACGCCAACCCGTGCGCCTGCCCCGCGCCGTGGTAAGGATCTTGCCCCAAAATCACCACTTTTACCTGATCGAACTCCGTCGCTTTAAACGCATTGAACACATCGGAAGCAGGCGGATAAACCACTTGCCCGGCTTCACGCTCGGTTTTAACGCTGTTCAGAATATGCCGGAAATACGGCTGTTCTTTTTCCGAACCGATGGCTTCGTGCCAAGTGTGCATCAGGCACTCCGTTTCATTAATCAAAAATTGTCTGCATTATAACAAGAGAGATACATTAAAGTTTATTAGTGATACCGCTTATATGACATATAAAATAAGGCCGTCTGAAAAAATAAAAATTTCAGACGGCCTTTTGTTCATTTTAATCCGAAGCACTGGCCACAATAACTGCAAGCGTTTTATTTTTCGGATTAAATACTGTCAAACACCATACGCCCCACCAATCCAGTCCGTCATCAAAATAATTACTGAACGGATGAGTTACAAGATTTCTGTCGGATACCTGATGTTGTATCCAATCGGTAACAATAGGTTTGTCAGCTTTAATTAATCCTACCAAAACACAAAAATCTTGCCACAGCACTATTTCTTCTTCTCTTGTTAGTCCGTGCAATCCGTAAGGAGGATTACAAAAATGGTAAAACAATTTTTTAAACCATTGATTTTCATCAGTAGCAGAAAATTTCAACTCTTCGAATGGGCATAAAAAGTCATTATCCAACTCGGCAGGATGCGCCTCCTCAATATTCAAGGTAAGTGACAGACGCACCTGCTCTCTTTCCGCTTCCCGAATCAGCCTCTCTCTGATCTGCCTGACGCTGCGAGGATCATGGTTGATTTCATGTTCTGCTTTTCTATTCTCATAATACAAACGGCTCTGCTCACGCAACATATCACGTTCAGGCCGAATAAAATGTTCAAATACCGCCTCAATCGCAGCCCGATAAGCAGCAGTATCGGGAACTCTCTCTTGCTGCCACGGCCATACTGCGAAATGGAATACATTTACTGCATTTTCCATTCTTTGGCGCAGTTCAGCCTGTGATTGTGCCCGATACAGATCTGTAAGATAAAACTTCATAACATGAATACTTTTTCAAAAAGATTTTCAAGCAGCCTTTGTTCATTCAGATTTTGTACTATCTTACACACCATACTCCGACCACAACTGTTCCTGCAGGTTGGATTCGGCCTGCCCCTCTTCCGGCTGCGCCCGTACATAACTGCCGTCCGGCCGCATCAGCCAAGCTTGGCGGCTGTCTTTCAAGGCCAAGCTCAAGCCTTCGCGGATCACGCGCGCTTTGAGTGCGGGCTCTTCGATGGGCGTACAGGTTTCAATGCGGCGGAAGAAATTGCGCGCCATCCAGTCGGCACTCGAAATATAAGTGTTTTCTTCGCCGTCGTTGAAGAAATAATACACGCGCGCATGTTCGAGCTGCGGGCCGATAATCGAGCGCACGCGGATATTGTCGGACAACCCCGGCACTTCGGGGCGCAACGCGCACATACCGCGCACAATCAGATCGATCTGCACGCCCGCTGCGCTGGCGGCATACAAGGCTTCGATCACACCCGGTTCGATCAACGAGTTCATCTTGGCGATGATCCACGCCGGCCTGCCGGCCTCGGCGTTGCGTTTTTCGCGCTCGATGCTCTCCAACACCATAGGGTGCAGGGTAAACGGGCTTTGATACAGCTTATTCAAGCGTCCGGGCTGCCCCAAACCGGTGATTTCCAAAAACAGCGTGTTAACGTCGGCAGTAATATCTTCATCGGCGGTAATCAGGCCGAAGTCGGTATAAATACGCGATGTGCCTTGATGGTAGTTACCCGTGCCCAAATGCGCATAGCGTTTGAGTACCCCTTCTTCACGACGGATCACCAACGCCATTTTGGCGTGAACTTTATAACCGAATACGCCGTACACCACATGTGCGCCGGCATTTTCGAGTTTTTGCGCCCAGCTGACGTTGTTCGCTTCGTCGAAACGCGCCATCAGCTCAACCACTACCGTCACAATTTTGCCTGCCTCGGCAGCCCGCAGCAGGGCTTTAACCAATTCGGAATCGGTACCTGTGCGGTAAATCGTCATCTTAATGGCCACAACATCGGGATCGGTTGCCGCTTCCTGAATAAAGCGCACCACCGGCTCGAACGACTGGTAAGGATGATGCAGCAAAATCGGAGCAGCGGCGGCGGCTTCGATAATCGATTTGCCTTTAGCCAGATATTTAGGAACCCCCGCCCGATGGGGGCGGAACTTTAAATCGGGGCGGTCCACCATATCCGGCACCGACATCAGACGCACCAGATTAACCGGCCCTTTAACTTGATACAGGTCGGAAATATCCAAATCGAAATGGCCGAGCAAAAATTCGTAAATATGTTTCGGACAGGTTTCCGCCACTTCCAAACGCACGCCGTCGCCGTAGTGTCTGTCTTGCAGTTCGCTCTGAATCGCGGTGCGCAGGTTTTGCAGGTCTTCTTCGTCAACCGTCAGATCGCTGTCGCGCGTTACGCGGAATTGATGGCAGCCGCGCACTTCCATGCCCGGGAACAGTTTGCCTACATATTCGTGAAGAATCGATGATAAAAACACAAAGCCGTCGTCGCCGTTACAGATTTCAGACGGCAGCTTGAGCACGCGCGGCAAAATGCGCGGCGCTTGAACAATCGCCATGCCCGATGCGCGGCCGAAAGCGTCGTTGCCCTCTAATTCCACAGCAAAGTTCAATGACTTATTGAGCGGACGGGGAAACGGATGGGAAGGGTCCAAACCGATGGGGGTAAGCACTTGCAGCAACTCGCGGTCGAAATAATCTTCAATCCAAGCACGCTGTTCGGCCGTCCAGTTGCGGCGGCGGTAAAAATGAATGCCTTCTTTGCTCAAGGCAGGTTGCAGCTCGTCGTTAAACAGCGCGTATTGCTCGCGAATCAGCTCCCGCGCCGCTTGGGTGGTGAGTTCGATGGTTTCGGCAGGCGTTCTGCCGCTGTCGAGAATCAGATTGGGATTCTGTTTGTGTTCGCGCTTGAGATAGGCCATGCGCACTTCAAAAAATTCATCTAAATTGGATGAAACGATGCACAGAAAACGCAAACGCTCCAACAACGGAACCCGCGTGTCCTGCGCCTGTGCCAACACACGGCGGTTAAACTGGAGCAGGCTCAGTTCGCGGCAGAGTAAACGGTTTTGGTCAGGCATGGTGCTTTCCTCAATATCCTGTGATATAACAGCAAAATAAAATCAAGTATAACGTGTTTTTCAAACGGTTTCATGGCCGTGATATAAAGGCCGTCTGAAAACTTTTCAGACGGCCTTTTCACCGGATAATCGGTCGGTCGGCACGAGAATGCGTAAAGCCGGTACAACCGTTCTTTTCACGTTTTAACGCAAATCGGGTAACACGTTCAACACGGCCGATAAAACCGCTTCGCCCAAACGCAGCGAACGTTGGCCGTTCCAGCCGAAATCGTCGTCGGGCAGGTTGTCGTTGTCTTTAAACGGCATCTCCAGCGTGTAGGCCAAGCAGTGGAAGTTTTCGCCCACCCATGCGGTGGCCATGCTTAAGTTGGCTTGGCCGGGGGCGTCTTTGTCGTAACCGTGTTCGTCTTGGAAATCGGGGCTGGCGGCGGCAAAAGCCGTTTTGAACTGCGTTTCCAGCGCGGCAATACGCTCATCATAAGAAGGCACGCCTTCGGTGCCGGCCACAAACACAAACGGAATGGCTTCGTCGCCGTGAATGTCTAAAAACAAATCCACGCCGGTTTCGCGCATTTTTTCGCGCACATAATACACTTCGGGGCTGCGTTCCACAGTCGGCTCCAGCCATTCGCGATTGAGATTGGCTCCGGCGGCGTTGGTACGCAGGTTGCCTAACACCGAGCCGTCGGGGTTCATATTGGGCACGATATAAAAGGTGGCGCGGTCGAGCAAAGCGCGTGCGGTAGGGTCTTGCGGATCAAGCAGGCGGCCGAGCAAGCCTTCGATAAACCATTCGGCCATGGTTTCGCCGGGGTGCTGGCGGGCGATGATCCATACTTTCAGGTCGCTGGCCACTTGGTTGCCGATGGTAAGCAGATTGATGTCGCGCCCTTGTACGGTGCTGCCCAAGTCGTCGATCTGGCACAGGCCGCTGCCTTGTGCGTCGCCGAGCAGATTCAGATGCTGTTCGTGCGAATACGGCTCGAAATAGGCGTAATAAACGCTGTTGGCCAACGGCGTGTGTTCGATGGTAAACACACCGTTTTCATAGCGGGAAGGTACGCGGAACCAGTTGCTGCGGTCGTAAGAAGCCACAGCCTGATAATCCTGCCAGCCGTCGGGGTAAGCAGACGATGCGGCGTTTTCAAAGTGCATCACGCAATTTTGGTAGGCCGCGCCCTGCAAACGGAAATAAAACCATTGGGCGAAATCGGATGCGTTGTCGGGGCGCAGATTGAGACGGATATTGGAAGGGTCGCTCAGGTCGGTTACGGTTACGGAACCGGCATCAAACTGGGTGCTGATTTTCATGGAATACGTTCCTGTAGGGTACTGCAATAAGATATTAAAACGGCATTGTATAGCCAATCAAATTAACTTTTACTACGGCGTTGCTGCGCCTTAGCTCAAAGAGGTCAAGGGTGTAAGCCGCCAAAGCGGCCACAGAATCGGTTTCGTATTACCCGTACTGCCTGCGGCTTGCTGCCTTGTATTAAAAATATGTTGATTGGCTGCCAACCGTTTACCGGCCGGCGTGTTTACCTGCTTCACGTACGGGCAAATATACGGGGCAGGCATGGCATCAACCTTTTCAGACGGCCTCACGAGTGTTTCAGATACTGCCTGCGGCGCATTTCTACTTTGGTGCGCTCCCGCCGGTTTGCCTGTCTGTTACGGTTTTTTTGCCGTTGAATCCCAACCGTTAAGGGCAGGGATTGCTGATTTCGGCGTGCACTTGGTCGATGGCGGCGAGCACGTCCGGCGATAGCTCTACTTCGGCACTGGCAATGTTTTCACTCAGTTGCGCCAAGTTTGTTGCACCGATGATGTTGCTGGCGAGAAATTCGCGGCTGTTCACAAACGCCAGCGACATCGCCGTCAGGCTCAAACCTGCCTGCTCGGCAATTTCGGCATAACGCTCCACCGCTGCGAAACCTTGCGGTTTGGTGTAGCGTTTGAATCGCTCAAACAGCGCCAATCGGCTGCCTTCGGGCAAAGCGCCGTGGCGGTATTTGCCGGTCAGCACGCCGAAAGCCAGCGGCGAATAGGCCAGCAGCGGCACCTGTTCGCGCAACGAAATTTCACTCATGCCCACTTCGTAACTGCGGTTAAGCAGATTATAGGGATTTTGTATCGAAGCCACACGCGGCAACTCGGGGTTACGCTCATGCTGATTCAAATAACGCATGGTTCCCCACGGCGTTTCGTTTGACAAACCGAACGCCCGAATTTTGCCTTGTTTGACCAATTCGCCCAAAGCATCGGCCACTTCTTCAAAAGGGGTAAACGTTTCACCTTGATGAACCGACGATACGCCCAGTCTGCCGAAAAAATTCACTTTGCGCTCCGGCCAATGCAGTTGGTACAAGTCGAGATAATCGGTATTCAAACGCTTAAGGCTGGCCTCGCAGGCTTCAAAAATCTGAGCGCGGGAAAAATCATTTCCACCGCGGATGTAGCTGTCGAGATTGTTGGCGCCGGTGGGGCCGGCAATTTTGCTGGCCAATACAAAATCATCACGCCGGCCGCGCTGTTTGATCCAGCTGCCGATATATTGCTCGGTGCGGGTATAGGTTTCTTTGCACGGCGGCACGGGATACATTTCTGCCGTATCGATGAAGTTCACGCCGTTAGCCAAAGCATAATCAAGCTGGGCGTGTGCTTCGGCCTCGGTATTTTGCTCTCCCCAAGTCATCGTGCCCAAACAGATTTTGCTTACTTTGATACCCGAGGTTCCCAACTCTCGCTGTTCCATTACGTTTCCTTTCCTATCCGCGCTGTTTTACAACAAACGCTCTATGGCTTCACCGCACTCTTGCGGTGTTGCGGCAGGCGAAAAACGGCCGACCACCCTACCCTCTCTGTCTACTAAAAACTTGGTGAAATTCCATTGAATATCGCTGCTGTGCTGCCTGACATTTCGGGAAAGCAATGTAAACAGCGTATTTTTCAACCAACTGCCGCCGCTGTCGCCCGGTTGCTGTTCTTTCAGGTAAACGTAAAGCGGATGAGCCGTGCTGCCGTTCACATCGATTTTATCAAACACCGCAAACTGCGTTCCGAAACGGGTTTCGCATATCTGTGCGATTTCTGCGCTGCTCTCCGGTGCCTGCCCGCGGAACTGGTTGCATGGAAAATCAAGAATAACCAAACCGCGCTCGGCATAGCGTTCATGCAAAGCCTGCAAGCCTTTGTATTGGGGCGTTAGGCCGCATTGGGTTGCCGTGTTGACAATCAACAGCACTTTACCGGCGTAGTTACGCATAGACACATTGCCGCCTTGTGCGTTTTTCACCGTAAAATCATATATCCGGGTCATCTCTACATTCTCCCTGTCTGCAAAACAGCAAGCTGAAACTTTACTTTTGCTTCCTTGATGTGAGTGCAAGTTCAAGGCGTATACAGTCAATCAACTTAACTTTTACTACTGCTACTACGGCTACAGCGTTGCCGTGCCTTAGCTCAAAGAGAACGATGGTGTAAGCCGTTGAGGCGGCACTAAGCAAAATACGCCGCAGATGGCGTTTTACACAGGTTTCGGGCTTCCTGTTCCGCAGGAGGCCGTCTGAAATATTCAGACGGCCTCATATCTGCATGGGACGTGTCGTCAGTTTTCTTCGTCGCCGTAGTATTTCACACCGATTTTAATCGGCGGGCGGCCTTGCGATTTGCGGTGGTGGTTGGTATCGCGCAGCGAATAAGCGCAACCGCAGTATTCCTGTTGGTAAAAATGTTCGCGCTTGCTGATTTCGATCATGCGCGCGCTGCCGCCGCCTTTGCGCCAATTGAAATCCCAATACACCACGTCATCGTAAGGTGCAACGGCGCGGTGGCCGCAATCGTTGATTTGGTTCATGTTTTTCCAGCGCGAAATGCCCAGAGAGCTGGTGAGTACGGGAAAGCCGTGTTCGTGGGCATAAAGGGCGGCACGCTCGAAACGCATGTCGAAACACATGGTGCAGCGGCGGCCGCGCTCGGGGTCCATTTCCATGCCTTTAGCGCGCTCGAACCAGTTGTCCACATCGTAATCCGCATCGATAAAAGGAATATTGTGTTTTTCGGCAAATGCGATGTTTTCGTTTTTGCGGATTTCGTATTCTTTTTTCGGATGGATATTGGGATTGTAGAAAAAGATAGTGAAATCAATGCCGCTGGCGAGCATGGCTTCCATCACTTCGCCGGAACAGGGGGCACAGCAGGAATGCAGCAGCACTTTTTTTTCGCCGCCAGGCGGGTTCAGCACGGGGCGGTCGATTGGGGTAACTTCGGGTTTGTCGTTCATGATGATGTGTTCTGCCTGAAAGCTTTCAGACGGCCTTTTTCATGGTTAGGCCGTCTGAAAATATTGTTGATTTGGCGTATATTTTAGCAGAACGGCGCAAGATATGTGAGATGTCGGCAATCGTTATACGGTTTATGCCAAAGGTTGGGAACAGGCTGCCCAACGGAATTCTTATTCAAACAACAGCCGCTTATTCCCGACCGCTGATTTTGTCGGACACCCCTACTTCATGCGGATTGATACGGGCATTGTCTTCCTGCCCCAAACCCACCAGCTTCCGCAACCGCGTCATATAGGCATTCACATCCAAACCCCGGCCGAAACGCTGGGCTTCCCATACGGTTTCGGCCAGCGCATCGGCCATATCGTGTTCGGCTTTTACCCAATCGCCGTTATATTTGCCGCACAGTTTTTCATGAATCGCACGAATGCCCGGCGGCTGGTCAATCGCCGCCTGTTCCTGTATCGAAAGGTGTAACGACATATGCAGAAACGGATTGGTTTCACCTGCTTCGGGTGTCCAAGTTTTGTCGAGATGGTCCTCGATGCGCTCCAAATAGTGATGGTATTCGGGGTGTGCCTCGATAATTCTCAGTGCCTTTTGTTGCAACGCGTCTAATTGCAGAGGCAGCATGCGCTGCTGCCAAACTTGTGCGAAAAAACGGCGCACATCGTGGGTGTTGACATCATACATAGTGTGGTGTGTGTAAAATGGTTTTCAGACGGCCATTATAACCGATAAGGCCGTCTGAACGGCTTCTGCATACCATTCATACGGCCTGTGTATTTATACATTCATTGGCAATTTGTGCACAACCGGCGTATAATGGCCTATTCCTATCTGGGGGCGATCTTGGTTTCGACGGGGGTTGCGAAGCAGATGCGGGCATACCGGGGTCTCAGATTCCCGTAAAACACTGAACGAAAATAGTCGCAAACGACGAAACTTACGCACTGGCCGCTTAAGGCCTGCCGTTGCAGCAGTTGGTCAATGGGCTGTGTAGCGCAAGCTACCGCAACGTCATCTTACATTGACTGGTTTTCTGTCGGGTTACTTGGCAGAAAATAAGATTTAAGGTAACTGGTTTCCAAACAGCCTGTCTGTCGGCGGAATGGGAACGAGATTTTAAGTTGGCAAGACTAAGTATGTAGAACGCTTTGTAGAGGACTTTCGGACGGGGGTTCAATTCCCCCCGCCTCCACCACCATTCATCATTGTTTTCATAATATTGTCTTCATCATCTTGCCGCATTCCGGCACATTTCTGATACAAACAATCTTCTGTTTTTTCTCTTTTTTACAGCATCCAAGCGAATATCCCTATTTTACCGACTGCCATTCAGTTTCAGACGGCCTTTTCTTCAACAGCCTCAACGCATTGGCCGCCACGATTAAAGAGCTGAAACTCATGCCTAGTGCGGCAATCCACGGGGTAACGTATCCGAACACGGCCAAAGGTATCACAATCAGGTTGTACACGCTGGCCCATATCAGATTTTGCCGGATAACCGCACGCGTGCGGCGCGCTTGGTTGATGGTATGCGGCAGTACGCGCATATCGTCGTTGAGCAAAATAACGTCTGCTCCTTCTCTGGCCACGTCGGCCCCGCCCGCTACGGCAACCGATACATCGGCCTGCGCCAATACGGGTGCATCGTTGATGCCGTCCCCTACCATCAACACTTTGCGCTGCTGTCTTTGCAGGGTTTCGACATAGGCCAATTTGTCTTCCGGCAGAGCCTCGGCACGGTAGGCATCCAAACCTAAAGCGGCGGCGATATGTGCCACCGCGGCGGTTCTGTCGCCGCTGAGCAAGTGCAGGCGCATACCTTGTTTTTTCAAGGCGGCAAGCATTTCGGCTACACCTTCTTTGATTTCGTCTGCCAGCAAAAAGGCCGTCTGAAAACCTTGCTCGTTACCGAGATAAACCATGCTGCCGCTGTGTTGTATGGAATGCTCAGGCGGCAAGGTGCCGGAAATGCCTGCCACGAAATCGGCGGTTCCCAATGCCCAGATTTGGGTTTCGCCGTGAAGCGTTATGGCGGCACTCACGCCTTTGCCGATATGGTTTACACGCTGCCCAATCTGTATGGCCGCACTGTTGCCGTTTGTTTGTTCGGCATAGCGCACAATAGCTTGGGCAATCGGATGTTCGGATTGGCTTTCCAACACTTTGGCAACGGAGGCCGCCTCTTCCGTGTTCAGACGGCCTAAAGCTATGGCTTGCGTAACGGTAAGCTCGCCTTTGGTAAGCGTGCCGGTTTTATCGAACACCACATCGTCTATTTGCGACAAGGTTTCCAAGCTTCTGCTGCCGCTGATTAAGATACCGTCTGAAGCAAGCATGCCCGTAGAAGCAGCCAATGCAGTAGGGGTAGCCAACGACAGCGCACACGGGCAGGTTATCACCAAAAGTGAAACGGTAATCCATAATGCCTGAAACGGCCCTGCGTAAACCGTCCACCCGATAAAAACGGGTATCGCGGCTATCAGCAGGCCGGAAACAAAGGTAGAGGCGTATTTGTCGGCCATTTCAGCCAAACGCGGTTTTTGTGCCAATGCCCGGTCGAGCAGTTTTACAATATGCGACAAACGGGTGTCGCCGCCCACCTGACCGGTGCGGATAACCAACGGGCTGCGTGTATTTAAAGTGCCTGCGGTTACTTGTCCGCCTTGCTGCTTGAACACGGGCAGGCTTTCGCCGGTGAGCATGGCTTCGTTAACTTCACTTTCGCCCGCCAACACCGTGCCGTCCACCGGAATCACTTCGCCCGGATAAACTGCCACGATATCGCCGGTTTTCAACTGCACTACCGCCGCTTCTTCAGCGGCATCGTTTTCAGGGTAATTCGGCAATTTGTGGCAAAACGCCGGCACAAGCTTTACGAGCCGCTCCGCCGCATCGCCGGCTTTACGCCGTGCAATCTGCTCCATATACCGCCCGGCCAGCAGAAAAAACACAAACATCGCCACCGATTCGAAATACATGCCCTGCCCCGCATTGGTGAACAAAGCATACACACCTGCCGCAAAAGTGAGCGAAATGGCAACCGCCACCGGCGTATCCATACCGGTGCGGCGGTTTTTGATATCGCGCCAAAAACCCTTGTAAAACGGTACGGCAGAATAAAACATGGCGGGCAACACCATTAAAAACGCCCCCCAATGCAGCACGCTTAAATACAGCGGTTCGATTTCATTGCCGTAAAGATAGGTGGGCACGGCAAACATCATCGTCTGCATCATCGAAAGCCCGGCAACCGCCAACCGTATCAACGCCTGTTTGCGCTCGGCCTGCATCTGTTCTTCCATTTTCCGTGCATCGTAAGGCACGGCGGTATAACCGGTTTTTTGAATCAGCAAAAGAATGTCGGAAAGCGAAACTTTGTCGTTATGCCAAACAACGCGCACGCGGCGGGTGCTGTAATTCAAATCGGCGCGCACTATGCCCTCGGTGCGCAGCAGCTGCTGCTCGATCAACCATACGCAGGCGGCACAGGTAATGCCGCCGAGCATCAACACGGCTTCGCTTGCGCCGTCTGCTCCCGTTTCTACAAATCCTGCCTGCACCTCCGGCATATCGTAAAGTTTGAGACGGTCGAGAATTTCTTGAGGAGGCAGAGCAGCTTGTTGCGCATCGGCCGTGCGCTGCTTGTAATAATTGCCCAGCCCTGCATCGATAATGCTTTGCGCCACGGCCTGACAACCGGCGCAACAGGTATCGTGTGATTCGCCTTCGTAAACCACCGGCAGAGAAATGTTTTCGGGCACATCCAGCCCGCAATGGAAGCATGTTTTTTTCATGGAAAGGGATTGTACGCGCAGGCCATCAGCGGGGCAATCGACCATCTTCAATGGCATTTATAGCCGCGCCATATCTCGAAAATACATAAAGAGACCTTTGCAAAACCCCCTATGCGGCGCATTTCTGCATTGCGCACTGCCCGCCCGTTTGCTTATCTGTCTGATATGCCTGCACTCTCTGTGCCACGCCTTAAACGGCATCCGCACCCGATGGTCTTGCAGAGGCATCATAGATTCTTAACTTATTAATTACATTTTTTTACAACAATAAAGGAACCATCAGAATAAATTTATCAAGTTAAATTGACATTAACATTTTTTAATAACAGAATATTGATAAAATAAAAAGCACGGTTTTTATTCTTTCTGACTAAAAATAAAACTACAAACTATCACATAAATAAACATTTATTTACTCGGAGAAGCCATGATCGAACGTCTTATGCCTATCTTTGCCGTTATCGGCATTCTTTCCACCTTGGGCTACGCAGGATTGGCCGCTTGGGCCATTTATTCCAACATTGCCCAAACCAAAAAGAAGCGGCCCATTGCGCGCCAACACCACCATACCGTTAAACTTTAAAGATGTTATATAGTCAATCATGCCGTCTGAAAGTATGCTTTCAGACGGCATGATTCATATTACCCGGCTTTCATTATTCGTCTTTATCAAAAAACGCCAATTTCACCACATAGCACAGAAACAATACGGTAAGCAGCATCATGACCGTTTCTACCATATTATCGTGCGGGCTTTGATTCCAATACAGAATTTCTTTTTTCATCGCTTTATTCCTTTTCCGAATAATCTTTGAAACGGTGCGGCACATCGCGGTTCAACTGCCGCCATAAAGCCGCAAACCACAAATACATCACAAACACAAACGGAAAACCGGCAAAAGAACCCACGGCTTTAATTCCCTCAATTTTGCCGGTAACAATCACCGCATAGCCGATAAGGGTGGCAAAAATACTCCACACCACCGCGCGGAATTTATTCTCGCTGCGACCGTCGTTGCTGGTCATAATGCCCAACGAAATCGCCGCACTCGTTACCGTTGTTACGATAAAACCGAGAAACAGAATCACGGTTAGCGGCTTGGTAAAATCAGACAGCGGCAGCATATTGAGCAGATAATAAAACGCACCCTCATAATCGCCCTTGTTGCCGATTTCGGCCAAACGCCCCGAGCCTTCAACCGTATCGAGCAAACTGAAGCCCGAAAACACCGAAAACCAAATCACAATAAACCCTGCCGGCACCATCACAGAGGCAAACACAAACTGGCGCAACGTGCGTCCTTTTGAAATTTTGGCCAAAAACACCCCTACGAACGGCGCCCAAGTAACCCACCACACCCAATATGCCATCGGATACCACACCATCCAATCACGGTTATGAAACATATAAAGCTGAAAAGAATGATGCACGGTTTTGGTGAGGATATTGCCGATAGAAACCACCATTGTGCTTAAAAAATAATGGGTAGGCCCAACCAAAAACACAAACAGCAGCAGCACGATCGACAGATAAACCGTCCAGTCGCCGAGAAATTTCATGCCTTTGTTAATCGGCAGCACCGCGCCCAAAGTATAGAGCGACGCCAATACCACCAATATCAGCGTTTTCCAGCCGATGTTATTAAACGATTCTCCCGTGATGATGCCCAGCCCCGAAGCAATCTGTGCCGTAGCCATCGCAATCGAAGAAGACACCGACATGGCAATAGCCAAGATTGCCATCGCAGTTACAACCATGCCCAGCGGCACCGCCCATTTTTTATGTTTGAACGCATATTGCAACGGCGCGGCGGGCGTGCATTCGGTTTTATGCTGATAGGTGAAATAAGCCATAACCAAGCCCGCAATCATATACAGCGACCATGCGGGAATGCCCCACACATGCAGTGCCAAACTCATGGCATTTTCCACCTGTTGCGAATCGGTCAGCCCCTCCATTTTCACACCGATGGGTGAATGAAAATAATGCCATAACGCCTCAATCGGCCCGAAAAATACAATCCCCACACCGATGCCCGCAGTAAACAGCATATTCATCCATGAAAAAAACGAATACTCCGGCTCCGCATCCTTGCCGCCCAAACGGATATTGCCGAATCTAGGCGACAAAGCCACCGACAAACCCACCGCGCAGGCAAGCAGCGGCAGCCACATAATCAGC
The DNA here is from genome assembly GCF_001308005.1 of Neisseria sp. 74A18. Lineage (NCBI taxonomy): Bacteria > Pseudomonadati > Pseudomonadota > Betaproteobacteria > Neisseriales > Neisseriaceae > Neisseria > Neisseria sp. 74A18. Next base: position 53,465 of record NZ_LGZA01000003.1, on the reverse strand, counting down.
CAATCGAATTTCAAATAAAAAAACTTACCGACATCGGCAACCGTATTGGTCAGCAAAGCGGGTTTGACTACCGCCGTTACCGCCATCAGCCCAACCAAGAGCGCAGTCCATAAAAAATAAGGCGGGCGTTTAACAGGAGGATTTTCTTTTGCAGACATACACAACCTTTCTTTCATATTGTGGATAAACAGAACGTTGTGCGGGTAAGACGTTATGCCCTCTCAAAAACCGAAGAGCATGTTTTTATGATGTTTTATGCCATCCATCTTAACATCGGATGAGAAAACAGGCCAGACAACCCATCCGCCGCATCCATACCCGGCTATCGGGCACGGCAAATAAACTTCTTTGCTATAAGACCCTGCCAATACTCAAAATATCCCCTACTCGGCTTTCAACCTTTATAATTCCGCCTTTTAAAACCCTTTGGCCGAACCATGTCCGAACTTTTCGCTCCTGCCGCCATTTCCGTTTCCGAACTCAACGCCTTAGCCAGAAGCCTGCTGGAAGACAACCTGTTCGGGCTGTGGATAGCGGGCGAAGTATCCAACCTTACCCGCGCCGCCAGCGGGCATTACTATTTTTCGCTCAAAGACAGCCGCGCCCAAGTGCGCTGCGCCATGTTTAAAAGCACGGCAGCTAAATTGACCGCACCGCTGAAAGAAGGCGACCACATCGAGCTTACCGGCAAAATCAGCATTTACGAAGCGCGCGGCGAGTTTCAAATCACCGTAAACGAAGTGCGCCTGAAAGGTTTGGGGCAGCTTTACGAAGCCTATGAAAAGCTGAAAGCCCAACTGCATGCCGAAGGTGTGTTTGCGGCGGAACGCAAAAAACCGCTGCCCGCCCATCCGCGCACCATCGGCATCGTAACCAGCCTTGCGGCGGCGGCTTTGCGCGACGTGGTCAGCACATTGAAACGCCGCGCGCCGGAAATCCCCGTGATTGTGTACCCGACCGCCGTGCAAGGTGCGGGCAGTGAATTGCAGATCGCCCAAGCGATTCAGACGGCCTCTGCGCGTGCCGAAGCAGATGTATTAATCGTGTGCCGCGGCGGCGGTAGCATCGAAGACTTGTGGGCGTTTAACGAAGAGCCTGTGGTGCGGGCGATTGAAGCGTGTGAAATCCCCGTGGTCAGCGGTGTCGGGCATGAAACCGATTTCACGCTGGCGGATTTTGTCGCCGACGTGCGCGCACCCACGCCCACGGGTGCGGCGGAACTGGTCAGCCCCAACCGCTTGGAATCGCTGCATAAGCTCGCACAGGCACAAGGCCGTCTGAAAACGGCATTGGAGCAGCGTTATTACGATGCCAGCCAAAAAGTGGATTGGTTCGCCCGCCAAATCCGCCACCCGCAACACAAATTGAACGAACAGCGCGGCCAGCTTGCCGCCTTGCAGCAGTCGCTGCGCTTTTCCATGCACAACAACCACCGTTTCAACATCCAGCAGCTTGCCCGCCGGCAACAAAGCCTGATTCATCTGCGCCCCGATATATCTGCGGCACAACGCGACGTGGCTCGTTTTCAGACGGCCTTACGGCAAAGCCGTTTGTCTTTGTTTGCGCTGTACCGCCAGCGTCTTGAAAAACAGGCCGCGCTGCTCGAAGCCGTGTCGCCGCAACACATTTTGGAACGCGGTTTCAGCGTGGTTAAAAACAGCCGCGGGCAGGTTATCCGCAGCGCCCATGCTTTGAAGCAGGGTCAGAAACTGCACATTATGTTTGCCGACGGTGAAACCGATGTGCGCGTTACCAGCGAGCATAAGCAGCCGGATTTGTTTGATTATTCTTAAAAACTCAACAGCGCAAAAAGGCCGTCTGAAAAACTTTCAGACGGCCTAATGATTATCCGACTAAAACGGATTATTTCTTACGTTGAGGCGGCAGGTCGGTACATGTACCTAAAGCCACTTCGGCTGCCAAGCCGATGGTTTCGCCCAAAGTCGGATGCGGATGAATGGTTTTACCGATGTCGGTAGCATCACAACCCATTTCGATGGCCAAACAGATTTCGCCGATCATATCGCCGCCATTGGGGCCGACAATACCGCCACCAATAATTTTGCCGCTTTCGGCATCAAAAATCAGCTTGGTAAAGCCCTGATCGCAACCGTTCGCAATCGCACGGCCTGAAGCCGCCCATGGGAAATTGGCTTTAGTGATTTTAATGCCGTGCTCTTTGGCAGAAGTTTCGGTTACACCCACCCAAGCCACTTCGGGCGCGGTGTAGGCTACACCCGGAATCACACGGGCATCGAAATAGGCTTTGTGGCCTGCACAGTTTTCAGCGGCAACATGGCCTTCATGCACGGCTTTATGCGCCAACATGGGCTGGCCGACGATATCGCCGATGGCGTAAATATGCGGCACGTTGGTGCGCTGCTGCTTGTCCACTTCGATAAAGCCGCGGTCGGTTACGGCAACACCGGCTTTTTCGGCACCGATCAGCTTACCGTTGGGCGCACGGCCTGCGGCAACCAATACGGTATCGTAGCGTTGCGGCTCTTTGGGCGCGTTGGCACCTTCAAAAGTAACGTAAATACCGTCTTCTTTCGGCTCAACGGCAACGGTTTTGGTGTTGACCATAATATTGTCGAAACGGTATTCGTTTTGCTTTTGCCACACTTTAACCAAATCACGGTCGGCACCCTGCATCAAGCCGTCCATCATTTCCACAACGTCCAAGCGCGTACCCAGCGTGCTGTACACCGTACCCATTTCCAAACCGATAATACCGCCGCCGATAATCAGCATTTTGCCCGGCACTTCTTTCAAGGCCAGCGCACCGGTAGAGTCGATGATGCGCGGGTCTTCAGGAATAAACGGCAGGTTCACCACGCGGCTGCCCGCTGCGATGATGGCGTTTTTGAATGCAACGGTTTTCTTCTCGCCGGTTTCTTCTTTGCCTTCGCCGGAAGTCAAGGCCACTTCCATGTGGTTCGGGCCGACAAACTGGCCGTTACCGCGGATAACATCCACTTTACGCATTTTAGCCATACCGGCCAAACCGCCGGTCAGCTTGCCGATCACTTTTTCTTTGTAAGCGCGCAGCATGTCGATATCCAGCTCAGGCTCGGGATATTTGATGCCGTTCTCAGCCAAATGACGCACTTCGTCAATCACAGCGGCGTTGTGCAGCAAGGCTTTGGAAGGAATACAGCCCACGTTCAGACACACACCGCCCAAAGTAGCGTAGCGTTCGACAATAGCCACTTTCAAACCTTCATCTGCTGCGGCAAAAGCGGCAGAGTAACCGCCCGGGCCGCCGCCCAACACCACTACGTCGTATTCGGCATCGGCAGAACCGCTGAATTGGGCGGCTTGCGGTGCAGGCGCAGCCGCTTTGGGCGCTTCTTCTTTCACGGGCGCAGGGGCTGCTTCGGCTTTCGGCGCTTCGGCTGCGGCACCGGCGACTTCAATCACGGCAATCACGCCGCCTTCGGAAATTTTGTCGCCCACTTTGACTTTTACTTCTTTAACCACGCCGGCAGCTTCGGCGGGCACGTCCATAGTTGCTTTGTCGGTTTCCAAAGTAACCAACGTATCTTCAAGCGCCACGGTATCGCCTGCTTTGATTTCCACGGCGATGATGTCCACGTTTTCGTGGCCGCCGATATCGGGAACCTTGAGTTCAATCAAGCTCATTGTTAAACCTTTCAGTAAAGCAGCTTTATACATACTGCTTTCATTAAATCTTGTTTCAGACGGCCTCTGATTGCCAAAGGCCGTCTGAAAAGCCTTACAGCACTACGCGGCGGAAGTCTTTCAACAGGTTCGCCAGATACACGGTAAAGCGCATACCAGCCGCACCGTCGATCACGCGGTGGTCGAACGACAGGCTCAACGGGCACATCAGGCGCGGTTCAAAGGCCGAGCCGTTCCATACCGGTTTCATTTGTGATTTGCACACGCCCAAAATGGCTACTTCGGGTGCGTTCACAATCGGCGTAAAGCTTGTACCGCCGATACCGCCCAAGCTGGAAATAGTAAAGCAGGCGCCTTGCATTTCGTTGGGCTTGAGTTTGCCTTCGCGGGCTTTTTTGCTCAATTCGGTCAGCTCTTGGGAAATTTCTTTCAAGCCTTTTTTGTCCACGTCTTTGATTACCGGCACAACCAAGCCGTTGGGCGTGTCGGCGGCAAAACCGATGTTGTAGTATTTCTTCAGAATCAGGGTTTCGCCGTCGAGAGAAGAATTGAACTCGGGGAAGGCTTTCAATGCGGTTACGGAAGCTTTGATAATGAACGCCAATGGCGACAGTTTCACACCTTCGCGCTCCCATTCTTTGTTCAGAGTTTTACGGAACTCTTCCAGCTCGGTCATATCGGCTTCGTCGTTCACGGTAACGTGCGGGATAACCACCCAGTTGCGCGACAGGTTTTGACCGGAAATTTTCTTAATGCGGGAAAGTTCTTTGACTTCGATTTCGCCGAACTTGCTGAAATCGACTTTCGGCCACGGCAGCAAGTCCAAACCGCCGCCCAATGAAGCGGTTGCAGCAGCAGGCGCAGCTTTGCCCGCACCGCCTTGCATGGCGGCTTTCACGAAGGCTTTGATGTCTTCGCCGACGATACGGCCTTTCAAGCCCGTACCTTTAACTAAGCTCAAATCCACGCCCAACTCGCGCGCCAGTTTGCGTGCAGACGGGCCGGCATGGGCTTTGGCAAATGCCGCTTCGTTTACCGGCGTGTTGCCGAATGCGGCAACCGGAGCGGCAGCGGCTTTAGGCGCGGCAGGAGCCGGAGCGGCTTGCGGCGCAGGTGCAGCGGCTTTAGGCGCTTCTTGTGCGGGAGCTGCGGCAGGAGCGGCAGCGGCACCGCCTGCGGTTTCCACTTCGATAATTTGCGTACCTTGCGAAACTTTGTCGCCCACTTTCACATACACGGCTTTCACTACGCCGGCAGCGGTGCTGGGCACATCCATAGTGGCTTTGTCGGTTTCCAAAGTAATCAGGGTATCGTCTTCCGATACGGTATCGCCCACTTTGATTTCTACGGCAATCACGTCCACATTGTCGTGGCCGCCGATATCGGGCACTTCCACTTTAACGGTTGCACCGCCTGCGGCCGGTGCGGCTGCGGGTGCGGTTTGCTCGGGGGCGGGAGCCTGTTCGGCCTGTTTTTCTGCGGCGGCAGGAGCGGCTTCTGCAGCAGGGGCTGCTTCTGCTGCCGCACCGGCTGCCTCTACCAGCACAATCACGCTGCCTTCGGAAACCTTGTCGCCCACGTTTACTTTAACTTCTTTCACCACACCGGCCGCATCGGCAGGTACGTCCATAGTGGCTTTATCGGTTTCCAACGTAATCAGGGTATCGTCGATTGCGATGGTATCGCCCGCTTTCACTTCAACGGCAATCACATCTACATTGTCATGGCCGCCGATATCGGGCACTTTGATTTCTACGATTTGACTCATCGTTTTTTCCTTTAACAACCGCAACAACCAACTGCTGCGGCATGTTGTTTTGTTTAAAACTAAAATCTATTTGCAAAGCGAAAAGTATCTTTCAGACGGCCTCTATCGTTTCGAGGCCGTCTGAAAATATTATTAACGCTTCCAGCTCGGCGCGGTATCGGTTTTGATGCCGTATTTTTCGATGGCTTGCTGAACCACCACTTTTTCAATTTTGCCTTGCTCGGCCAATGCGTTCAGGGCGGTAACGACAACGTGGCGGCTGTCTACCTCGAAGAAATCGCGCAGGTTGGCGCGCGAATCGCTGCGACCGAAGCCGTCGGTACCCAAAACGTGGTAATCGTTGGGGATGTGGGCGCGGATGCGGTCGGCGAAATTGCGGATGTAGTCGGTAGAAGCAACCACGGGGCCTTCATGGCCTTGCAACTGTTGGGCTACAAACGGCAATTTGTTTTCTTCCATCGGGTGCAGACGGTTGTAGCGTTCCACTTCGATGGCATCGCGGTAGAGCATATTGAACGACGGTACGGCCCAAACGTCGGCTTCTACGCCGAAATCGGCTTTCAGCATATCGGCGGCTTTGATGACTTCGTTCAAAATCACGCCCGAACCCATCAATTGTACTTTCTTGTCGCTCTTCGCACCTTCGCGGAACAAATACATACCTTTCAGAATTTCTTCTTCGATGCCTTTGCGTTGCGGCATGGCAGGATGTGCGTAGTTTTCGTTCATCACGGTCAGGTAGTAGAACACGTCTTCTTGTTCCACATACATGCGGCGCAAACCGTCTTGGATAATCACGGCCAACTCATATTGGAAAGTCGGGTCGTAAGACAGGCAATTCGGAATCAAATCGGCCTGAACATGGCTGTGGCCGTCTTCGTGCTGCAAACCTTCGCCGTTCAGCGTGGTGCGGCCTGCGGTACCGCCTACCAAGAAGCCGCGTGCGTGCATGTCGCCCGCTGCCCAAGCCAAATCACCTACGCGTTGGAAACCGAACATTGAGTAGTAAATGTAGAACGGAATCATGGCGTAACGGTTGTTGGCATAGCTGGTTGCGGCGGCAATCCAGTCGGCCATCGCGCCCGGCTCGTTAATACCTTCCTGCAACATCTGACCGTCGGTAGATTCTTTATAGAACATCAGCTGGTCTTTATCTTGCGGGGTGTATTGCTGGCCTTTCGGGTTCCAAATACCGTATTGGCGGAACATGCCTTCCATACCGAAGGTGCGGCTTTCGTCGGGTACGATAGGTACGATGCGTTTGCCGATTTGTTTGTCTTTCAGCAAGGTAGAAAGGATACGCACGAATGCCATGGTGGTGGAGAACTCGCGGTCGCCGCTGGTTTGCAGCTGTGCGTCAAAAGCACTCAGTTCGGGCACGGGCAATGCTTCGTTGTTGGGGTTGCGTTGCGGCAGGTATCCGCCCAAAGCGTTGCGGCGTTCGCGCAGGTATTTCATTTCTTCGCTGTCTTCGGGGAAGCGGTAGTAAGGCAGATCGCCGCTTTCGATTTGCTCGTCGCTTACCGGAATGCCGAAACGGGTACGGAATTTTTTGAGTGACTCCACATCCATTTTTTTGGCTTGGTGGGCAACGTTTTGACCTTCGCCGGCAGAACCCATACCGTAACCTTTAATGGTTTTGGCCAAAATCACGGTCGGACGGCCGTTGGCATTATGGGTGGCTTCGTAATAGGCTGCATATACTTTATGCGGGTCGTGGCCGCCTCGGTTCAACGCCCAAATTTCGGCGTCGGACATATTGGCTACCATGGCTTTCAATTCGGGCGTGTTGAAGAAGTGCTCGCGCACATAGGCGCCGTCTTTGGATTTGTAGGTTTGGTAGTCGCCGTCCAAGCATTCGTTCATGCGTTGTTTCAGTGCATTGTCGGTATCGCGTGCCAACAGCGCATCCCAGCGGCTGCCCCAAATCACTTTCAATACGTTCCAACCTGCGCCGCGGAAGTTGCCTTCCAGCTCTTGAATGATTTTGCCGTTGCCGCGTACCGGGCCGTCCAAACGCTGCAAGTTACAGTTGATCACGAAAATCAGGTTGTCCAAACCTTCGCGGGCGGCCAAAGAAATCGCACCTTGGCTTTCGGGCTCGTCCATCTCGCCGTCGCCGCAGAATACCCATACTTTGCGGCCTTTGGTTTTGCTCAAGCCGCGTGATTCGAGATATTTCAGGAAACGGGCTTGGTAGATGGCCATCAGCGGGCCCAAACCCATAGATACGGTGGGGAACTGCCAGAAATCGGGCATCAGATGGGGGTGGGGATAGGAAGACAGGCCTTTGCCGTCTACTTCTTGGCGGAAGTTGTCGAGTTGCTCTTCAGTCAAACGGCCTTCAACGAAAGCACGGGCATAAATACCGGGGGCTGAGTGGCCTTGGATAAATACCATATCGCCCTCTTCGCCGTCGCCTTTGGCTTTCCAGAAATGGTTGAAGCCGACATCATACAGGGTAGCGGCAGATTGGAAAGAAGCGATATGGCCGCCCAATTCCAAGTCTTTTTTACCTGCGCGCAATACCATGGCGGCAGCGTTCCAGCGGATAATCGAACGGATGCGGTGCTCCAATTCATGATTGCCCGGCGATTTTTGCTCTTTGCCTACCGGAATGGTGTTCAAATAAGCGGTGGTTGCATCAAACGGCATGTGAACGCCGCGGCGGCGGGTGTATTTCACCAATTGTTCCAGCAGGAAGTGGGCACGGCTTTCGCCTTCTGTTTCCAATACTGAGCTTAACGCGTCCAGCCATTCCTGGGTTTCAATCGGATCAGCGTCTTGGATTTGGGTCGACATATCTATCCCTTCTGTTGAGTTTCAGAATCGGCCGGTTCAGACGGCCTTTCCATTTTCGTTTATGAAACTTGCCCGGTGTTTGCGCTTTGCAGCCGCCGGCCAAGATACCAGCAATACATACTTCTTAATATTCAAAGCACTAATAAAATATTAGTATATTAATGCTTTATCGATATTTAAACAGAGTAAAAAACTGCGTTTGAATATACATTACTTAATACGAAATCCTATCAGCAAACGGTGTTGCTGGCAAATCGCCGTCAAGCCTTTTCGGGCGTTTTGAAAAAACGGCTTACTTAAAATTTTCTTTTGTGAAAATAAAAATCTCAAAAAAAGCACACATTGTTTTCTTTTTTGATAAATAAAATACACAACCGAACAATTTAAGCACACGAAAATATACGGCTGAAGTAAGCCGAAATCAATCAGATTATTTTTAATTCAAGACATCAAGCCTCAGACAGTAGAGGCTGTATGCAACCGATTCTGTTGCCGGTTGTACGGCTACGCAGTGGTTCTCTTTGAGCCGAGGCGTAGCAACACCGTGGCGAAAAGTAATTTAGTTGACTATAAATAACAACACAACCTGACATCTGTATCACATTATTCAAATCTTTTCCCGATTCAAATCTTTTCCCGTTTCGCCGAGCACTTTAATTCTTCGGTATTCAGTACAAAGCAGGCTTGGAAAAATAATTTTCCAACGGTTTGGGCAAGCCGTAATCGGGTAAATCCTGCTCGGCAACCCACAGGCCGTCTGAACGGTTTTCAGACGGCCTGTGGGAACAGGCAACGGCGGTAAAAGGGGTAATCAGCAATAATCGGTGGGTAAGTCGGTGGGTAAGGGGCAATGCTTCGTTAAGGTCGTCTGAACAGTCTGTAAACTTTTCGGCATAACGGTACATATCCTCAAGCGTTTCAAAACAGGGAACGCAATATAAGCCGCCCCAAATGCCTTTTGGCGGGCGTTTTTCCAACCACACTTCGCCGTTCGGATTGCGCAACACCAGCCAATACAGCGGCAGGGTGTGAACCTTCGGCGGGGATTTTTTTCGCGGCAGTTCGGCAATGCGGTTTTGGGCTTTGGCTTCGCAGATATCTTCCATCGGACATTGTGTACATAAGGGTTTGGTGCGCTTACACACGGTTGCGCCCAAATCCATTAAGCCTTGCGTGTAAGCCGGCATGGCTTCGCTTGAGTGCGGCAGCAGGCTTTCGGCCAAATCCCATAATTCTTGTTCGAATTTTTTATCGGACGGGTTGCCGTCGCGGGCAAACACGCGGCACAAAACGCGCTTCACATTGCCGTCTAAGATGGTTTCGCGTTGCAGAAAAGCAAATGCGGCGATGGCGGCAGCGGTGCTCCGGCCTACGCCGCACAGTTTTTCCAAGCCCTCGCGGCTTTCGGGAAATTCACCACCAAAATCGTTTACCACTTGTTTGGCGGCTTTATGCAGGTTGCGGGCGCGGCTGTAATAACCCAAACCCGCCCACAAACTCAACACTTCGTCTTGACCAGCCTCAGCAAGGCTGCGAACGGTGGGAAACCGGGCGACAAAGCGGGGATAGTAGTCTAAAACGGTGGCCACCTGCGTTTGTTGCAGCATGATTTCCGAAAGCCATACGTTATAAGGATGGCGTACCTGCCACGGCAAGTGATGGCGGCCGTGTGCTTTCTGCCAGCGGACGAGGCGTTCGGAAAATGTGGGTGCAGACATAACTACGGTGCGGAAGGTATCAAAAAACGAAGTTTTTATAATATTTTGGAAGATGAATAATTAAGAATATTCAAGTTAGCAGGCATTCGGGCAAAGATGTTGCCATAAGCATGGCCGTCTGAATCAGTCCGTTTCAGACGGCATCACAAATCCGACACTAGAGCAGCTGTAAAGCAACATAACCGTTTTGTTTTACAGCGTGAAAGTGGCACGGTCGCTACGGATGCTTGTGCCCAACTCGGTTTCGATCAGGTTTTTGGTTTGAATGCAGATTTCATCGTTGCCAAACGCCAAACCTACGCCTTTGGGGCGGTTCACAGAGGTGCGCGCTGGGTTGATCCAAGCCACTTGGGTGCGCAGAAATCTTTTGCCCGGATGGTTGGTCAATTCAAGGGCAAGCAATACTTCTTCCCCCAAAGAAAAGGCATCGTCTGTAGGCACAAACAGGCCGCCGTGTTCCAGAAAAGGCATGTAGCAGTTATACAGGGCAACTTTTTCTTTTAATTGCAAAGTCATCATCTTGCCCGGCAGGTCTTTTGCGGTATCCATATATTTTCCCTTATTTATTTGTTTTGCCAAAAGTTAAGATACTCAGTGAGTAAGTATTCGAGCTGCATTTTAACACTCAAGGTATGGTGTCCGTAAGGGCTTAAACGGTTCAGACGGCCTATAAGTGCGAACAAAGCGGCAGGAGAAGTTTTTGCACCTGTTTTTTCCAGCGCAGCCGCGTATTGCGGGTAATACAGCGGCGGCATACGCTGTTGCGCCAAACCCACATCGAGCAGCCATTTGTGCAGCCAGTCGAGAAAAACCGCCAGCGGCTGTTTGTGTTTGTCGAATGCGGCGGCGTAATCGAGAATCGCCAGCAGGCGCGGGGCGGACAGCAGGTCGAGCAAATCTTGGCGAAGATCGTCCAAATCGGGAGTGTGTTCAAACAACGGCGCGCCGCCGTGAAATGCCAGCAGCGCTTCGGCCTGATCCGTGCCGCGTTCTTGCAAATATTGCAGGGCTTCTTCGTGCGACGGCGCGGGCAGCACCATTTGGCGGCAGCGGCTTTTGATGGTGGGCAGCAGTTTGTCGCGTGCGTGCGTTACCAGCAGAAACAATACGTTTTCAGGCGGCTCTTCGAGCACTTTGAGCAAACCGTTGGCCGCTTGAAGATTCATACTTTCGGCCGGATGCACCAACACAATCCGCTTGCCGCCGCGCACGGAGGTTAAATGAATGTTATCGACAATATCGCGCACTGCATCGATTTTAATCTGCAACAGCTTGCGCCCCAACGCCTCGCCTTCGGGGATTTCCGGTGTCAGCTCGTAAAAATCGGGGTGGCTGTTTTGGCCGAACAGATGGCACGACAGGCATACGCCGCAAGGCTCTCCTTCTGCTGCGGGGTTTTCGCACAACAGGGCTTGCGCGGTATGGCGGGCAAACGCGGTTTTGCCGGTGTTTTCCTTGCCGGTAAACAGCCATGCGTTAGGCAGATTGTGCCGGTGGGCGGCGGCGATTTGCTGCCATTGGGTTCGATGCCACGGATAAATCATGTGAAAAATACACTTGAAAGAAAGCAGGCATTATACCTAAGGATATTCAGGCCGTCTGAACCATTGTTTTCAGACGGCCTCTCAGGGTTTTGTTAGCACACCGATGCTCTTGCCGCAGCTTTGCAAGCAAACTGTGCAACCAACTCTTAAAACTGCTCGTCATGACGCAGATAACGCCATTTGCCCGGCGGCAGCTTTCCCAACTTCACTTTACCCATACGGATGCGTTTCAAGCCGGTAACGCGCAGGCCGACCAGCTCGCACATGCGGCGGATTTGGCGTTTTTTGCCTTGTTTCAACACAAAACGCAGTTGGTCTTCGTTTTGCCACTCCACTTGCGCGGGCTTGAGCTTTTCGCCGTCGAGACTCAAGCCGTGATTGAGCAGTTTCAAACCTTCGTCGCTCAACTTGCCGCGCACGCGCACGAGGTATTCTTTTTCGCTGCTGCTGTTCTCGCCGATGAGCTGTTTGGCGATGCGGCCGTCTTGCGTCAACACCAGCAAGCCTACCGAATCAATGTCCAAACGCCCCGCCGGAGCCAGCCCGAAGCGGTGTTTTTCGCTGAACTCGATGCGGCTGGTGTCGCCTTCCCAATGGTTTTCGGGCGTAATCAGTTCGGCGGCCGATTTATAGCCTTTTTCGGCCTGTGCGCTTACATAACCCACCGGCTTGTTGAGCAGAATCGTTACCCGCTGCGCCTGCTTTTCGTGCGCCTGTTTGTTGAGGTCGATGCGGTCGGCGGCGGTCACTTTTTGACCGAGTACGGCGGTTTGCCCGTTGACTTTGACCCAGCCTTGCTCGATGTAGCTGTCGGCTTCGCGGCGGGAACACAAGCTCAACTCGGCCATGCGTTTGGAGAGGCGTACCGGTTCGTTAGAGGGTGGTTGCATGATAAAAAAACCTTTCAGACGGCCTGAAACCTTTGCCGCGCCCACCGTATGCTTTGCGCGCGTTCCGCCGGAAACCGTGCCCGCAACCGGTGCCGGCACGCATACCGCAGGCCATCGGTTAACCGATTATGTGTTAAAACGCAATTATATAGTAGGGAAGGCATCCTTGCCCGCCCTAAGTCCGATATGTTTTTCAGACGGCCTATGCACCTGCGCCCACCGTCTGCTTTGCCCTTTACCCGCGGTTATCGGCTATAATTCGAGAGATATTTTCATTTGCACAAAAGGAAACGCCATGCCCAGTTTTTACCCTCATCCGATTATTGCCCGCGAAGGCTGGCCGTTTATCGTCGGCGGTTTGATCATCAGCATTCTGGTTACGGTATCGGCAGGTTGGTGGTCGCTGCCTTTCTGGGTGTTTACCGTTTTCGCATTGCAGTTTTTCCGCGACCCCGCGCGCCCTACCCCTCAAGACGAAGATGCGGTGTTAAGCCCTGTGGACGGCCGCATCGTGGTGGTTGAACGCGCCACCGACCCCTACCGCAAAGTCGAATCGTTAAAAATCAGCGTGTTTATGAACGTGTTTAACGTGCACTCCCAACGCTCTCCCATCGACGGCACGGTAACGGCGGTGGAATACAACCCCGGCAAATTTTTAAATGCCGCGCTCGACAAAGCCAGCACCGAAAACGAACGCAACGCGGTATTGGCCACCACCCGCAGCGGCCGTGAAGTAACTTTCGTGCAAGTGGCCGGCTTGGTGGCGCGCCGCATCTTGTGCTACACCCGCGTGGGCGACACGCTGCGCCGCGGCGAACGTTACGGCTTTATCCGCTTCGGTTCGCGTGTTGACGTGTATCTGCCGTTGGACGCACAAGCGCAAGTTTCTATCGGCGACAAAGTAAGCGGCACCAGCACCATTTTGGCACGCCTGCCGCTGACCGCGCCCGCTGCGCCACATACCGAACCTGTTCCCCAAGCTGCCGAAACCAAAGCGGTTCAGGAAATGGCAGCCTCACACCATCCCGTAACCGAATCCGCCGCGCCAGTAGCTCCCGTGGCCGCTGAAGCGGTTGAAACCGGCCACACTGTCAGCCAAACCGACATCGAAGCCTCTGCCGACAAAGTGCGCGCAGCGGTTGAAAAAGAATTCGGCAAGCAGGAATAAGGTTTTTTCACACCCTGCATTTTGGTCTGATAAAGTCCGAAACCTTTGCAAAACCCCCATCTGCGGCGCATTTCTGCGTTGTGCGCTGCTCGCTCGTTTGCCTATCTATTTGATATGTCTGCACTCGCTGCGCTGCTACGCCTTGAACTGCATCCGCATCTGAGGGTTTTGCAAAGGTCTCAGTCCGCCTGAAAAAATCCCGCAGCTCTTGTTACAAGAAACTGCGGGATTTTTTCAGACGGCCTCCAACTTTCTTCACAAACTTTCCAATGCCTGCTGCACGCGGTCGGGCGTTAGCTTGTTCAAACAATCCGTATGCCCCAACGGGCATTCGCGCTGAAAGCACGGCGAGCAGTCCAAATTCAGGCTCACTATGGCGGCTTGGCTGCTTAAAGGCGGCGTGTGGTCGGCGCTGGAAGAGCCGTAAACCGCCACCAGTTTGCGCCCCAATGCGGCGGCCAAGTGCATCAGGCCGCTGTCGTTGCACACTACGGCGTCGGCACATCCGAGCAAATCTATCGCTTCCGACAAACTGGTTTTGCCGCACAAATTGACACACAGGCCGTCTGAAAGCGTATTGATTTCTTCTGCAATATCAAAATCTTTTTGCGAACCAAACAGCCAAACCTGCCAACCTTGCGCCTGATAACGGCGGGCGAGTTCGGCAAAATGGCGCGCGGGCCAGCGTTTGGCCGGGCCGAATTCTGCTCCGGGGCAAAACGCCAGCACAGGCTTTTCTGTATTCAAACCGTGCGCGGCCAAAGCTGCACTGCGGCTTTCAAGTTTGATGCTGAACAGGGGATGGTCGGAACGGCCGTTGAAATCGGCTTGGGAAGGATGCGCCAGCGCGGTGTAGCGATCCACCATCAAAGGCAGCGCCTGTTTGTCGAGCTTGCGGATATCGTTGAGCAGCAGGTAACGCGATTCCCCCACATAACCGGTGCGCTTTTTGATGCCGGTAGCCGCGGCAATCAGCGCCGACTTGAGCGAACCGGGCAGCACAATCACCTGATCATAGCCGCGCTTGCCCAATGCCCTGCCCGTTTGAATGCGTTTTTTGAGTTGCAAAGCGCCGTGTCCGAACGGGTTTTCAATAATGTCGTTCACTTCGGGCATACGCTCGAATACCGCCATCGACCACTTCGGCGCAAACACATCAATGGTTACACCGGGATTCAACTCGTGCAAACGGCGGTAAAGCGGCTGGGTCATCACGCAATCGCCGATCCAGCTGGGAGAAATAATCAGAATTTTTTTAGACATATTTAAAATACGGTGGCTTGTGTATGTTTTTCAACCGACCCGGCAACATCACCGAGCCGCTTATTGTACCTTTTATAGTCAATCAACTTCACTTTTTAATGCGGGGCTGCTGCGGCTTGCCGCCGTGTATTCAAAATAGGTTATTGACCGTAACGTGCCGCACTCGGCACACAGAATTAAATTTATTGGTGCGGTTCAATATCAATATAAGGTTCTGCTTCCGGCGGCCAGCGTATCGGCGATATCGTCGGCCAATGTGCCGCAATCCTCCCAACTCAAATTGCCGATGGTGATGCGCACGGCGGGTTGTTTCGACAAATTAAACGCCGCTCCGCTCTGCACCGCCCAACCTTTGGCCGCCAAAAACTGGATGAGCTGCGCCTCGTTCTGTACCGGCAGCCAAATATGCTGGCCTTCACCGCTGCTCCCCGGCACGCTGATTCCGTGATTGTTCAAGCACTCGATCAAACGGCAACGGCGCGCGTGATAGCTGTCTGCTATGGCCTTGAGGCCGTCTGAACCGAGTTGCCGCCACAATTGCAGAGTAACGTGTTGCAACAGTTTGCTGATCCAACGCGGCCCGAGCGAGAAGCGTTTTTTCATCGCCTTGAGTGTATGGCCGTTACCGGCGGCAATGGCAATCCGCGCGTCGGTGCCGAGAAATTTACTGGTGGATGTGCTGTAAATCCATTCATTATCAAACCCCTGCATGCCGTGAAAAGGGTGGCGGCTCAAAACCGCCCAATGATCGTCCACAATCAGCAACGCATTATGTTGCGATAACGCCCGCTGCCATTCATGCCAGCGGCGGCGGCTGTAACAAACCCCCGTCGGGCTGTGTGCTCGCGCCGTTAAGATAACGGCAGACACGCCGCTTAAGTCGTCATGCTCCGGCACCAGCGCGCCTTCTTCGTCCATCTCTGCCGGAACGGCCTCCAAGCGCAAGTTGGACAACAAAGCCGGCAAAGGCAGCCAGCAAGGGCTTTCCACCAACACTTTGGCACCGGGCATACAACGCTGGCTGAGGGCGCGTTCCATAATATCCAAGCTGCCGGAAAACAGCACGACATCGGCATTCTCCATACCCATGCCGTCGCGCAGCCAATCGGCAATATGCGCCATCAACTCGGGATTGTCACCCCTGCCGCCGACGTCGGTCGCCAAATGGTAGCCGTCCAGCAACGAAGGCGGCAGCTCGGGCAGCAGCCTGCGGTCGACATTGCCGGAAGCCAAATCCACCAAGCCTTTCGGCACGGCGCTTTCGGTATGCAGAATTTCGGTTTTTGCCGGAACGAAACTGCCGCGCCTGCCGTCGGTGGCAATCATACCGGCATCACGCAACTGCTTGTAAGCAGCCGATACGGTATTGGGATTGACCCCCAAATCTTCGGCCAAACTGCGCACCGTAGGCAGCCGGTAGCCCGCAGGCCACACTTCTTCGCGTATCAGACTGCTGATGGATTGGGCGATATTGACAGCGGTGCTTCCTTTAGGTTTTAATTCCACAATACAAAATCCATTTTGTTCTAATACAAAATAATCTAATGGATTTCAGCACTGCCTGCAAGCCCCGTGCCGAAAAATATTTACCGGTACGCCGAGCAGGCAGACTTCTGCCGACAACATGTTCAGACGGCCTCATCCGCTTTTACACTCACGAGGCCGTCTGAAATCATGAAACTGCTATAATAAATAAATCGGCCGTTAAAACCGTGCCCGAAAAACAAAAAATTCAAGGAACACCGTTATGTCTAACGAACAAAAAGGCAAAACACCCAACCAACCCAAAGAACAGGTTATCCAACTTTACCAAGGCTCCAAGCGCATCCACCCCAAACTGGCCAAAGGCCGCTTTACCAATTTGCGGATACTCTCGGTGCTGGCCACCCAATTTGTGTTTTATATGATTCCGTGGTTCAACTGGGGCGGGCGGCAGGCCGTGCTGTTCGACATTCCCGACCGCCATTTTTACATTTTCGGATTGTCTCTGGGTACGGGCGATTTAATCTATTTGGCCCTGCTGCTGATTATTTCCGCGTTCGGCCTGTTTTGGTGGACGACCATTGCCGGCCGCTTGTGGTGCGGCTATTCCTGCCCGCAAACGGTGTACACCGAAATCATGTTGTGGATAGACCATCTCGTTGAAGGCGACCGCAACAAACGCCTGAAACTCGACAAAGAACCGTGGAATTTCCGCAAAATCCGCATCAAACTGACCAAATACCTGCTGATTTTCGCCGTGTGCGCGTGGACAGGCATCACCTTTGCCGGCTGGTTCACCCCCATCCGCGAGTTCGTGCCTGCCATCTTTACCTTGCAGGCCGGAGGCGGTTCGCTGTTTGCCGCCGCATTCTACGGCTTTATGACATGGCTGATGGCGCACCAAATGCGCGAGCAAGTGTGCAAATACATGTGCCCGTATGCCCGCTTCCAAAGCGCCATGTTCGATAAAGACACGTTGATTATCTCTTACGACGAAGAACGCGGCGAACCCCGCGGCGCACGCAAAAAATCCGCCAGCAAAGAAGACACCCAACTGGGCGACTGCATCAACTGCACCATGTGCGTGCAGGTATGCCCCGTCGGCATCGACATCCGCGACGGCCTGCAATACCAATGTATCGGCTGCGCCGCCTGTATCGATGCCTGCGACGAAATCATGGATAAAATGAACTATCCGCGCGGCCTCATCCGCTACACCACAGAAAGCGCACTCAAGCACGAATACAGCGACAAAGACATCAAAAAACGCCTGCTGCGCCCGCGTGTGATCGGCTATGGAGCGGTATTGTTGGTGGCTGTAACCGCCATGATTACCGGCATCGCCACCCGCGCAACCATGAGCGTAGACATCATCAAAGACCGCGGCGTGATGCTGCGCGAAAACAGCAACGGCTGGCTGGAAAACGCCTATAATCTGCGCATCATCAACGACAGCGAACAGGAACAGGTGCTCACGGCCAAAGTCAGCGGTTTCGACGAAATCGCCCTAACCGGCCTGCCTTCAGACGGCATCAAAGTTCCGCCGAAAGAAACCATTACCGTGCCGGTACAAGTATCCACCATTCCGGAATATGCCGACAAAGGCAGCCATCCGATTGAGTTTGAATTTACCTATCGCGAGAGCGGCAGCAACGAAACCAATACGCTTACTGAAAAATCATCGTTTATCGGAGAATAATGTGACCGACCGCGCCAAAAAATCCAAAGTTTGGTACAAAGAACCGTGGCCTTGGCTGCTGATGGCAGGGCCCGCCATCGTGGTGGTTGCCGCTTTTTACACTTTCTATCTGGCCAAAAGCAATTCTGCCGATTTGGTCAGCGACGATTACTACAAAGACGGCAAACACATCGACTTACAGCTGCACCGCGACGCAGAAGCCCTTAAGCGCGGCATCACCGCACAAGTGCTGATCAGCCCCGATAAAAACGCCGCCAAAGTTTTCGTGAGCGGCGATTTCGACCGCAACAAAGCATTGAATTTGGTATTGATGCATCCGGCCAAAAAGTCTGACGACCAAACCGTGAAACTGCAAGCCGTCCAAAGCGGCACTCTTTCCGGCAACAAAGCCGAATACAACGCCGTATTCAAGCCCCTGCCCGCTACCCACCACTGGTATGTACGGGTCGAAGATACCGACGGTAAATGGCGCGTAGAAGAGAAATGGATTGAAAACCAAGGCTATGCCGTCAATCTCAAAGCCAAAGAAAAACTGGTTGACCTTCCTGCCGCCGACCAGTAACCGTTACCGTAACCATTTTGCCGGAACGGATATATTCAAAAGGCCGTCTGAAAACCATTTTTCAGACGGCCTCACACCTTTGTAAAACCCTCGAAATGTTGGTGCAGTTCAACACGCAGCAGCCCGACGAATGCAGACATATCGCACAGATAAGCAAACAGTCGGGCAGCGCACAACGCCGAAATGCGCCGCAACCGGGGTTTTGTAAAGGGCTCAGACTCTCGCCCTCAACACTATCTGTCGCAAATATCAATCACACAATCATTTTTTTCATGCCGTTTGTAGTCCGACGAACACATAATTTGTTAGACTTATGCCCTTTTCACATTCCTACCCGTTTTGCCGCCATCATTAATCTATGTTTACAACATACGGCAAGCCGCCGCAAGACCGTAGCAAATCAAGTCTGTTTGCAATATCGGTGGCAGTCACATATCAAACAGATAAGTAAGCGAGCATACCGCAGACAGGGGTTTTATAAAAGCCTCATACTGTATGAACCGCCAAACATACCCCAACCCGGGCAAAACGGGCACGCAACAGGCACACAACTTTAACCCATATCAATCAGGAAGTTTATGAAACGCAAACTCTCGCGCCGCGCGTTCCTAGCCGGCTCCGCCGCCGTTACCGGCACAGCGATGCTGGGCGGTTATAAAATCTACAAATTATTTTCCCCGCAAACGCTCGAATCTTCCGTTAACGCCGCCGTCAACGCCACCTACTATCCGCCCGCCCTGCTCGGTTTGCGCGGTGATGCCGACGGTGTTCAAAGAGCCGCCCACAGCATCGCTCTGCAAAACAAAAACTACACCCTGCCCGGTGCGGCCGAAGAACATTACGATCTCGTTGTTATCGGTGCCGGCATCAGCGGCCTGACTGCAGCTTATCTCTACCAAAAACAACGCCCTCAAGCCAAAATCCTGCTGCTCGACAACCACGATGATTTCGGCGGCCATGCCCAACGCAACGAATTTACCGTTAACGGCAGACTGCTTATTTCCTATGCCGGCAGCGAATCCATCGATTCGCCCGAATCCGAATATTCCAAAGAATCGCTCGCCCTGCTCAAAGATATCGGTATCGACTACACCAAATTTGCCGATTATTTCCATCAAGATTTATACGAAACCAAGCGCAAACTTAAAGAAGGCATTTTCTTTAACGCCGCTTCGTTCGGTAAAAACGCCGTTGTTGCCGCCGTACCCGAAGCAGGCGAAGAAAAAGCAGCCGATATCATCAACCGCTTTCCCCTGCCGGAAGCCGACAAAAAAGCACTCATCGCACTTTACACCTCCCCGGCCGACTACCTCGAAGGCAAAACCGACGGTGAACGTGCCGATTTTGCTGAAAACACCAGCTATTACGACTTCCTGAAAAACGAAGCCAAACTGCCCGAAGGCGCATTGAAATATCTCAAAAACATCAGTTCCGAATATTGGGGGCACGCCATCAACGCCATCTCTGTGCAAGAAGCACTGGAAGACGGCTACCCCGGCGTGCAAAACCTCGGCCTGACCCACGAAGCATCGGAAGAAGAACCCTATATCTACCACTTCCCCGACGGCAACGCCTCCATTGCCCGAATGCTCGTCCGCAAAATGATTCCCGATTCGGCACCCGGCCACACGATGGAAGACATCGTTTTGGCCAAATTCGACTACGCCAAACTCGACCTGCCCGAAAACCAAGTACGCCTGCGTCTGAACAGCACCGCATTGCGTATCGAAAACAATTCGGACGGCGTAGCCGTTGCCTACATGCCGCACGATGGCGAAAACCTCAAACAAGTGCAGGCCAAACAAGCCATTTTCGCCGGACACAGCGCACTGGCCGCCCGCGTGATCCCCGAAATGCCCGATGCACAGAAAACCGCTTCGCTCACCAACGTCAAAGTGCCGATGGTTTATGGCAAAGCCGTGGTCAAGAACTCCAAAGCCTTCCAAAAGCTCGGCGTTCATTCACTCTACGCACCCGACGCACCCTATTGCCTCGTCAAACTCGACGACCCCGTGAGCATGGGCGGTTATCAGTTTCCGCAAACGGCAGACGAACCCATGGTCATCCACATGGTTCGCATCGCCACCGATTTCACCGGTCAAACTGCCCGCGATATGTATAAAAGCGGCCGCCGCGCCTTAAACAGCCAAAGTTACGAGAGCCTTGAAAAAGAAATGCTTGATCAGCTGCGCAGCATTTACGACGTTGCCGGTGAAAAGCTCGATACGGTGTTGGTGGCCGTTACATTAAACCGCTGGGCGCACGGTTACAGCTACGAACAAACCGGTTTGTGGGATTCGGACAGCAGCGCAGAAAACGCCACCTCATCCATGCAAAAGCGCATAGGCAACATTTTCATTGCCGGAGCCGATGCCGCATGGATGCCTTATGTCAACGGAGCCATCGACCAAGCCTACCGTGCCGTGGCAGAAGCATTGGCTTAATTGCGGAGCCGTTATTGTTTAACCGGCAAAGCAAAACCGTTGAGGCCGTCTGAAAAACAGATTTCAGACGACCTCAACGGTTTTAAGTTTTTAAGACAAAGCAGCATCTACCGCAGCTAAGGCATGAATTTGAGCACTGTCGAACAGAGGCAGCGGACAATCGTTTTCTTTCAACAGCAAACCGACTTCCGTACAACCCAAAACCACACCTTCTGCCCCGCTTTCCTGCAAACGGCGCACCACTTGCTGATAATAACTTTTGGAATCGGCGCAAACCCTGCCCAAACACAGTTCTTCAAAAATAATCCGGTGGATTTCCGCCTGCTCTTTTTCAGACGGCACCATAACGTCCACACCGAGCTTGGCCATCCGTTCCGAATAAAAACCGTCGCTCATGGTAAACCGTGTGCCCAACAACCCGACACGCCTCAAACCTCCGGCTTTGACTGCCTCCGCAGTCGCATCCACCACATGCAGCAACGGAATATCCACAGCCCGCTCAATCACATGTGCGATTTTATGCATGGTATTGGTTGCCAACACCAACACATCCGCACCCATGCTCTCCAATTTGCGCGCACTTTCCGCCAACAACGCTCCGGCAGCTGCCCAGTCGCCTGCTTTCTGCAACGCTACAATCTTTTCAAAATCAACACTGTGCATCAAGATGTCGGCACTGTGGTTGCCACCCAAGCGTGCATTGGTTTCACGGTTGATGATTTGATAATACAACACGGTACTCTCAGCACTCATGCCGCCGATGATGCCTAATGTTTTCATTCTGCTCACTTTCCGAAACCGTGCAACACCATGTAAGCATGCCGCACACTCCATTTCTGAAACCTTTGCTTCCGACTGTATATGCAATACAAGGATCAGCAGCACAGCGAGTCAACAGCAAACAATCCAGAAATGGGCTGCATAAGAGGATTATCCAAAGGCCGCAGGCCGTCTGAAACACGGCTCCCGTTTCTATGTAACAAATAAACTGGTTGATACAAGACGGCAAACCGTAAACAGTATAAGCAACACCCTAAATCACATAGAAATACACGCAGATAAATTGCGCCAAGCTTCCGCCCAGCACAAACAGATGCCATATACCGTGGGCGTGTTTGATTTTATCGTCGTTGATAAACCAATAAATGCCTGCACTGTAAAGCAAGCCGCCCAACACCAGCCAAAACAGACCTTCCGCCGGCAAACTCTTGGTAAGCGGATAAATCGCCACCAAAACCAGCCAGCCCATCAACACATATAAAAACATCGAAAGCCTGCGTTTTTCACTTTTACGGCTAATGGTCAATTCCTGAATGATGCCGAAAAGGGCCAAACCCCAAGATACGCCGAAAAGAGACCAACCCCATGCACCATGCAGCGATACCAAAGTAAAAGGCGTGTAGCTGCCGGCAATCAACAGATAAATGGCGCAATGATCGATTTTCTGCAAAACCGCTTTAGCCTTAGGCCGCGAAACGCTGTGATAAACCGTTGAGCCGGCATAGAGAATAATCAGGCACGAACCATAAGCGGCCGCACTCACGATTTTATACACATCCATCGTTTCCACCGCCTTAACCAGCAAAAACACCAAGCCGGTTACGGCCAGCAGTGAACCCACCAGATGGCTGTACGCATTAAACCGTTCGCCTACATACATAATTAATAATCGTTTTTATCTTTAATAACGGCTGCTAGTGTACTGTATTTTAAAAAGCAAATGCAGCCCGAAATGATTAAATAAATTTAAAAGAGGCACATCCGTTCGACTGATCTTCAAGCCCGAATAACTTTTCCGGCACACAAACCGACTATGCTGCAAACACCTTATAGCAAAGCCTTACGGCTTTTCAACCAGCCCGCCCACACCAGCAAACCTACAAAGCCGAAATACAGCACGCTCCATACCGGCAAAGGAATGCCCAAAACATAATCGGGAACGGCGCAATCGCCGAAACCGCGTATCACCGGCTCATACCACTCAAACAAAGGCCAATCGCGCAAACGGAAAGTCCACGGCGCACCGCATGCCGGAGCCGCACCGGGCGGCAGGCTTTGAATATAAAGCTGATAAACCGCAACCCCTGCGCCATAAACCGCCGGAACACTCACCAACAGCGCACTCACCATACGCGCCGCCTTACCGGTTTGGCTGAATAACGCGCAAACCAAAGCCAAAAAACCTACCGCCATCACAGCCAAACGTTGCAGAATACACAATACACAAGGATTCAAATCCATCACATATTGCGAATAAAACGAACCGAATGCGGTACATGCAGACAACAGCACGATAAACCACAATACTTTTCGGAACCCGTTCATTTCATCAACACTCCATTTAACACATCATTTACAGCACAATCTTCACACGCCAAACCGAAACAGATTCGATTCGTTTGAGCAGCCTGAAACCTTTGCATAAGGCCGAGACCTTTGCAAAACTCCCAGATGTGGATGCAGTTCAAGGCGTAGCAGCACAGCGAGTGCAGACATATCATATAGATAGGCAAACGAGTGAGCAGCGCACAACGCAGAAATGCGCCGCAGATGGGGGTTTTGCAAAGGTCTCAGGCCGTCTGAAACAGCTGTTCAGACGGCCTCAACCTACAACCTATTGCGAAGCAGCCCAATCGTCCCGCGTATGCTTAGCCGTTTCAAAATAACGGTATAAAGCCGAAACATCGGCATTTTCCAACATAGCAGCCAATGCAGCGAGCTGCTTTTGCTGACCATATAACAACGTGAGCAAACTCTCTTTATTGGCCATACAGATGTCCGCCCAAATCGCCGGATGGCTGGAAGCAATGCGCGTAAAGTCCCTAAAACCCGAGGCGGCAAAATCAAGATAAGTAGAGCCGTTTTCATGCGTTGCAATCTGATGCACATAAGCATAAGCCAACAAATGAGGCAAATGGGAAACCGCAGCAAAAACCGCATCGTGCTCATCCGCCCCCATACGACAAATGCGTGCACCCACCGCCTGCCAAAGCGACTCCACCATCAAAAGGCCGTCTGAATCCTCTTTTCCGTGCGGACAAACCACCAACTTTTTGTTTTGAAACAACCCAAACTGCGCCGCCAGCGCCCCGCTGCGGTCCGACCCCGCAATCGGATGCGCCGCAACACATCGGGGCAGATGCTCGGGCAGATAACGGCGGAAAGCATCAATCGCCGATTGCTTGGTACTGCCCACATCCGTAATCACAGTACGGCTGTCCAACAGCGGGCACAAACTGCGGCAAACATCAGGCAGCGTCGCTACCGGAGTGGCAATCACCACCAAATCGGCTCCCGCCAACGCTTCCGCACAAACCGTGCCGAACGCCTCATCAATTACCTTGCGCTCTAAAGCCCGCTCCAAATTACCGGCATTCAAATCCACGCCCGCCACCTGACCCACCAAGCCTTTGTGTTTTAAATCAAGCACAAAAGAACCGCCTATCAGGCCGACGCCGATAAGCGTAATCTTTTTAAGCGGAGCAATGGCAGTCATATTGAATTCATCAGGTAGCGACATGGCAGGAAACGCAAGTTTACTCCAACAGCCTGCCACTTAACAGGGGCTGAATCAGTGAAAGAGAACTAAACAGCAAAAGATACAAACCGGAAAGATAGAAACTCACAAACCGTACAAACCGGCAAACTTTAACAACTGCTCCCATGCGCCCCAAAAGCGATATGTTGCAAAATAGAAGTATTCGAAGCACATCAAACATACAATTCGTTAATGACATTTGTTTTTAAATCAACAATGATTTACAATTTCTCATGTTTGTTATGAATTGTAAGCCAAAGCACTTCCTGCCCGGCTGTTTCCGTTATTGAAAAAGGGGATATTATGTCTAAAAAATTGCCTTTAAAACACATCGCACTGACTGTTATTTGTTCTGCCGTATTGGCAGCATGCGGCGGTGGCGGTTCGCCCGATGCCAAGCTCGTCGATAACGCCATTTCCGCACGAAAAGTAATAAATATGATTGAAGCGTTAGACAGCGTTGAAAAAATAGATGCGGGAGACGCACAAAGCATCAAAAATGCTCAAAAAGCATACAACAGCTTAAACGATAGCCAAAAGGCCCTGATCAGTAAACAAACGGTTGAAAAACTGGAGGCGGCATTGGCTGCTTTGGCAGGATTATCTAACGACAGCAACCCTGCCGACCCTGCAAATCCGCAACCTGACCACACTTCGGAAATTAAAGACAACAAAAGCCTGCCACCCTTAAACAAACCGGCTCCTTTGCATACTTCTTTTATTTCATCTTCAGGCGCCCAACAGCACAATCCCCACCTTCAATTGAGACAGGTTGACGGCAAACCTGCTTTTGTAGACAACCAAATCGGCCTGATCCGCAATTTAGATTTGAAGAAAAACGACACAGTCGTACTGGATGGCGCTGTATTAACAAACTCTGCGGAAGAAAACCCTGCTATTCAAGTCAATTATCTGACACCGGAGTCATCTATTACCAAATACACTTCTGCCGGTTCTACTCAGGAAAATATTTCTTCTTTGTTTGGCAAAAAGGACGGCATATATTCCGAAGTCAAAACTTCATTGGATGATGAAATTAAATCCCAATACGATGCGATGAAAAAAGCCTGGGAAACCATCAAAGATGATAAGGCAGATCCTAAAGCTGTTGAAGAAGCTAAAAAAGCAGTTAAAGAAGCTTTACCCCTTTATGCAGAAGATTTCGACTACAATGGTTTTGTAGAAATTGCTAGAAATCATCAAGAAGCCTTTACTGAAAAAGGTATGATGGAAACTCTAGCGCAAATTAATCATGATTTCCAAAATCAGCAAGATTCCGCTAAGAAAATCCATGAAGCATGGGATAAAATTGGAAAAGGCGACGAACAAGGCTGGGAAACACTCAAACAGTTTGAGC
Organism: Neisseria sp. 74A18; assembly: GCF_001308005.1. NCBI lineage: Bacteria > Pseudomonadati > Pseudomonadota > Betaproteobacteria > Neisseriales > Neisseriaceae > Neisseria > Neisseria sp. 74A18. Next base: position 27,585 of record NZ_LGZA01000003.1, on the reverse strand, counting down.
CTAAATTTACCTCCAAACTTTTATTGCGTGTCGCCTTAGACGCTGCCAGCAACAATGCCATTGACGGCATGAAAGGCTCTACACCTAAAATCGCAGACGTTCTGCACGGTATTGCCCATCTTCATAAAGACAAAAACAAACTGTCTTTCGACAAAGAGTTTGACGGTGCGTATGTTATCAAGTTTGCCAACGGTATCCGCGTAACCCTTCATGATCCGGCAGCTGCAGGTTGGACGGAGCAGACTTTTGCACACTATGTTGACCTGAATAACCTAGTTAATCACGGCTATCAAAGCCTTGGCAATGAAACTCCGATTGCCTCGATTCCGTCTGAAGGTACTGCAACTTACAAAGGGTTAACCACATCTTATCTGACCGAAACCGGCAAACCCGCCCGTCAGCTAACTGCAAATGTGGTAGCCGTTGCCGATTTTGCAAAAAAAGGTCTGACGTTTAAAACTACAAATCCCACGTTCCATACTTTGGAAAACGGCGTAAGGGTTTCTACTGCGGCTGCCGGTTATGAGATGTCGGGTTCAGCGAGCTGGCAATCAAACAGCAACACCTTTAACGGAGAAGCTGCTACCGCACAACACGGTTTCAAAGGCAGCTTGAACGGCAAGTTCTACGGAACCAAAGTAGATGAAATCGGCGGCACTTACGGCTTGTCTAACGGCAACCAGCAATTAATTGGCGGTTACGGTGCAAAACGCCAATAACCATATAAACCGTTTGTAAACTGTTCAATATGAATAAAGGCCGTCTGAAACGAAATTTTTCAGACGGCCTTTATTCATGATTGGTCTTTAAACAGCAGCCGGACATCGATGCCCGGCTGCTGTATTGAGTAAAACGCCAATAACGACTTTTTGCAAATTAAATGATATTAAGCCTTCTGCAAACGGTTATCCAATGCCCAAACACCTGCACCGGCTGATGCGATGTAAAGGAAAATAAAGCAGAAGAGAGCTGCCGGCTCGCCGCCGTTTAAGAGCGGCAGGAAAACCGAAGGTGCGCTGTGCGCCATAAAGTAGGCAACTGCCATTTGGCCGGCAAGAATAAAAGCTACCGGGCGGGTAAACAGGCCGAGCAGTAACAATATGCCTCCGACTACTTCAAAAATACCCGCCAGCCCGTAAATAGACATAATCTGCATGTTGTCGAACATTTCAACATGGGGCAGAGCGAACAGTTTTGCCGTACCGTGCAATATAAACATATAAGCGGTTGTGATACGGAGAACGGCCAGTAAAACCGGTTGGTAACGTGATAAAGCGTTCATAAAATTTCCTTTTGTTTGTGTGTGTAATATTGAAGAAGGCGCAGTATATTGCTTTCCTTTATGTTAATATACAATCGTTTTATTGAAAGAACATTTCTTATTTTTAAATAATGGATACTCTGTTCAGTTTGAAAGTTTTCCGCCAAGTGGTTCAGAACGGCAGTTTTACGCGTGCAGCGGATCAACTCGGCATTTCCACGGCCATGGCAAGCAAGCATGTGAGCCATTTGGAAAATACGGTTCAAGCGAAACTGCTGCACCGCAACAGCCGCAATCTGCACCTTACCGAAGCGGGTGAGGCGTATTTCCGCCAATGCAGCTATGCCTTGGATACGCTCGATACTGCGGCGCGGATTGCCGCCAGCGGCACAGACAAGCCGCAAGGTGTGTTGCGGATGGCAATGCCGCAATGGTTTGCCAATCCGCGCGTGAGCGGCTGGCTTACCGAATATTGCCGCCAATACCCCGATGTTTCGCTGGACTTACAGTTAAGCAACCGCCATGTTGATTTGATTGCCGAAGGTGTGGATTTGGCTTTGCGGGTTTCAAACGACCCTAATCCCGCACTTATCGTTAAGCCTTTGGCCGATATAGAATTTTATCTTCTCGCTTCACCCGACTATCTCAAACGGCACGGCACGCCGAATACGCCTGAAGAAATGTCGCACCATCTTGCGGTTTTGCCTTCATACATTGATATGAGCAGTATCGAAATACAGCATTCAGACGGCCACACGGAAACTTTATCGCTGAATACTTATGTGCGTTGCGACAGCACGCTGATGACGGGGCAGCTGATACGAGAAGGCATGGGTATCGGCTACCAACCGGCATGGTGCACGGAAAAAGATATTCATGCCGGAAAACTGGTGAAATTGCTGCCGGATTATAAAATCCACCGTTCCCGACTCTACGCTGTTTATGTAGACAGAACGTTTCTCAGCGCGAAAGTCCGCAGCATGATTGATTTTTTGAGTGAAAAAACTGCTTTGTAGCCAATATCTTTAAAAAACCGTTTAATTTTCATCACGGTTCCGCCATACTCGTCCGTGGCTCGAATATGGCAAACGTGCTATTTTTTAAGCTGGTTCACCATAATTTAACGACAGAGATTACCCCGACATCATAAAAAACGCCGCACCGTATACACGGTTGCGGCGTTGTTCATTCAGACGGCCTGCCGTAGCTTACCGTTCAGTTTAGAAACAGTCGGCGGGCACTCTTACCCAACCTTCCATAATCACACGCGCGCTGCGGCTCATCACGGCTTTGGTTGCCGTCCACTTGCCGTCAACCTGCTCGGCAGCCGCACCGACGCGCAAAGTGCCGGAAGGATGGCCGAAGCGGACTTCGTTACGCCCGCCTCCGCCTGCGGCCAGATTAACCAAAGTGCCCGGAACAGCGGCGGCGGTGGCAATAGCCACAGAAGCCGTGCCCATCATGGCATGGTGAAGCTTGCCCATACTCATGGCACGCACTAACAGATCAATATCGCCGGCTTGGATGTTTTTTCCGCTGGACGACACATATTCTTTCGGGGCAGACACCCAAGCAATTTTCGGTGTGTGTTGGCGGGTGGCGGCTTCTTCAAGATGGCTGATCAAACCCATTTTCAAAGCACCGTGTGCGCGGATGGTTTCGAGCTTGGCCAAGGCGTCTGCATCATTATTGATATCGTCTTGCAGCTCCGTTCCCGTGTAGCCGATGTCTTCGGCATTCACAAAAATGGTGGGAATGCCGGAATTGATCAAAGTGGCTTTCAGACGGCCTATACCGGGCACATCCAATTCGTCCGTCAAATTACCGGTGGGGAACATATCGCCTTCTCCGTCGGCAGGGTCGAGAAACTCAATCTGCACTTCTGCGGCAGGAAACGTAACGCCGTCCAGCTCGAAACCGCCGGTTTCCTGCACCTCGCCGTTCGTAACCGGCACATGGGCAACTATGGTTTTGCCGATATTTTTTTGCCAGATACGCACGGTACACAAACCGTTTTCAGGTATTTTGGCAGGATCTATCAGGCTGTTGGCAATGGCGAAAGCACCCACGGCAGCAGTAAGGTTGCCGCAGTTGCCGCTCCAATCGACAAAAGGTTTATCGATGGAAACCTGCCCGAACAGATAATCCACATCATGATCGGGGCGGCTGCTTTTATCGAGAATCACGGCTTTGCTGGTAGAAGAACTGGCGTTGCCCAAACCGTCGATTTGTTTGCCGTAAGGGTCGGGGCTGCCAAGTACGCGCAAAAGTATTTTGTCGCGCGCGTCGCCCGGCTGTTGGGCCGCCTGCGGCAAATCGCTGAGTTTGAAAAATACGCCTTTCGATGTTCCGCCGCGGTAGTAAACCGCCGGAATTTTAATTTGTGCCGGATAAGCAGTCATGTGGTGGTTCTCCTTTAATTATCTGTTTCTTCTATCAAAACTGTTTCAGCCTTACTTGCCCGCCTTAGTATTCAGACGGCCTATGCTGTGCATAAAGCCGCCTGTAGCGGCGGTTTCTGCATTACACCAAAAACCCTTCCGGCCTGCAAGGTATTCCGTGCCGCATTACTCCGGCTGCATGTTGCCGACTATATCGCATACCTCCGTTTCGTCGAAGCATACATTTTCAGACGGCCTGATGTGCTTTTTTCCGCTACAATGCCGTTTTTTATTTACCCTTACCGTTCCGCTTATGCTTTATCAATTTCTGCGCGACATGTGGGATGTTTTGCGCCTGCATTACAAACAACCCGAAGAATACCGTTATTCGATACCCGTGAACTTGGCAGTATTGCTGCTTCTGGGCACCATCAACGCCGCCGCTTCCGCTCCCTTGTTCGGCAAAAGCACGCCCCTGATTGTATTCGCCGTTTTGCTGACGGTATTGAAATGCCTGATTCTCAGCCGCGTGATGAGCGGCATGCTGCGCCAACCCCAAGCCCCGCGCCTGCCCTTTTGGGGCTTTGTACTCGCCACCGAAGCGCTGGCGATTCCCACGCTGCTGCTTTTGTATGTGCCTGCCATGGCAAGCATCGGCTTGTTTTGGCAGATTTGGATTTTTTGGGTACAGATTATCGGTTTTATGAAATTAAGCGGGCAAAAAGGCGGCAAAATCATCATCGGCTATATCGTTTACGCCTTAATCACGCTGTTGGCCGGAACGCTGCTGCTTATGCTGTTTTCGCAAGCCGGCTTGATCGATTTACAGCAGCTGACGGAGCAGTTTGAAAACATGTTGGATGCCAACCGCTGATTGTTTTCCCATCAACATGCCCGATAAACAAGGCCGAGGCACAGCCAAACCGGTTCGGGTCATCTTGAAACGTGGGGGCGGACATACAATCCGCTCCCAAAAACCGCAGAAAAATTCCACTTGAATGGCCAAACGGCCGCACAAACAAAAAGCCGGAACCGCCGCGCAATATACGGCGGCTTCCGGCCTTCAATCAAATTCAATATTGAAAAAGTATTTATTCTTTTTCACTTTCCGTGCTGCGGATAACCAGCAGCGGCAGGTGGCTTTGACGCATCACGGTTTCGGCAAAGCTGCCCATCAAAAGGTGCATCAAACCGCTGCGGCCGTGCGTACCCAACACCAACAGGTCGGCACCTTGAGAAGCAGCATATTCCACCAACTCCTGAGCCATCTCGCGCGCACCTTTATTGGCCACCAGCAAATGCTTCACCACATCTGCCACACCCTGCTCTTTGGCACTGTTTTCGGCAAAGTCCAATACCTCGTTGCCTTGTGCGATGGCCGCAGCTTCATAACTCTCATGTTGCAGAAACTCAGGAGCCAGCGCCATATATTCGGCCGGATTGGCAACGTGCACCAAAGTCAACCGTGCGTTACCCGCACCTGCCAAATCGGCTGCGTGTTTCAAGGCATTGAGAGACGTTGCGCTACCGTCTACGGCTACCACTAAATTTTTATACATCTTCGTTCTCCTTGGTTAACGGCACGTTACCGGCCCTTTGTGTGAAGTGTGAATCAAACCCAGCTTCAAGTATAATACCCCCGCGCTGTTTTGGCAGCGTTTTTTGTGTTGAATTTGACTTACCACAAGGCCGAACATGTCCGAATCCCTTTCTAAACGCCGCTTCGGCGGCATTGCCCGCCTGTATGGCACCGAAGCCCTGCAACGCTTTCATCAAGCCCATGTATGCGTGGTGGGCGTCGGCGGTGTCGGCTCTTGGGCGGTAGAAGCACTCGCACGCACCGGCATCGGCCGTCTGACCTTGATTGATTTGGATAACGTGGCCGAATCCAACGTCAACCGCCAGCTTCCCGCGCTGACCTCCGAATTCGGCAAAGCCAAAGTCAGCTCGCTGCACGAACGCATCCTGCAAATCAACCCCGCCTGCCAAGTCACCGAAATCGAAGACTTCGTTACCGAAGAAAACCTCGACGAACTGTTCAGACGGCCTTTTGATTTTGTGATAGACGCCATCGACCAAGTGCGCGTCAAAGCAGCAATGGCGGCCTATTTCGTCCAACACAAACAACCTTTTATCCTCAGCGGCGGTGCAGGCGGACAGAAAAACCCCGCGCTGATTCAGACGGCCGATTTGAGCCGCGTAAGCCACGACCCGCTGCTCGCCAACCTGCGCTACACCTTGCGCAAACGCTACGGCTTTTCCCGCGACACCAAAGCCAAAATGAACGTACCCTGCGTGTTTTCCACCGAAAACATTACCCCGCCGCAATCAGGCGAAGCCTGCGCCGCCGATGCCGCCCCGCAAGGGTTGTCCTGCGCGGGCTACGGCGCGAGCATGTTGGTTACCGCCTCATTCGGCCTGTATTGTGCGCAGGCAGCTATCGACCATATTGCAGGCCGTCTGAAAGCACCGCTATGAAAACATTTTTTGCCCTCGCCGTTTTGCTCACCGTTAACTGCAACTGCGCGCTGGCAGAATTCGCCCAAATTATCGACTCAGACGGCCATACCAATATGCGGCAGGAACCTTCCGTAAAAAGCCCGATTATCGGCAAAGTACGCCACGGCGCATGGGTTTACACGCCCGAAGGCGACAGCTTAGACTCTCCAAGCAAAGACGGTTGGTATTACAGCTCATACCGCTACCCCAACGGCCAACAATTGGACGGTTGGATACACCAATCCCGCCTGCGCTTGGTCAGCAGCTATCCTGACATTCCCGTTACCACCCGCCCCGACGGATTCAGCTGCCTCAAAAACGGCACCGGACTCATGGTTTCCATGGGCAATTTCCCATACTTAGCCCATAAAAAAGAATTCACCGGCCACAATAACAAAGCCGGTTTAACGAAATACCGAGGCAAAAAAGTTTGGGGAACCGACGGCACGATTCCCCAAACCCATTACCGCAGCATCGTGTTTACCCGCAACGGAAAAAAACGTGCGGCAGACAAAGTATTATTCGAACACCTCTTCAACCCCTACTTCGACACAATCAGCGAACACCGCCACCGCTGCTTTTATAATGCCGCAGACGATACCTTCTTTCTGACTGCGCTCAACAGCGACGGCGCAGGTGTTTACGAAGCCCTGTTTATTTTCTCTCACGGCCGTCTGAAAACAGTCCACCCCTATTTGCACCCTGAAGTATAGGAAAGCCCCGATATGCCGCTTGCCGCCGATCAACAACCTTTGCAAACCGAAAACCCCAACGCCGTCGCATGGATTTTCGGCCAGCCCGTTACCGACGTGCCGCAGGATTTGTTTATCCCGCCCGACGCGCTCAAGGTGGTGCTGCACAGCTTTCAAGGGCCGCTGGATTTGCTGCTTTACCTGATCCGCAAGCAGAATATCGATGTGCTGGATATTCCGATGATTAAAATCACCGAGCAATATCTGCACTACATCGCCCAGATGGAAGCCTATCAGTTTGATTTGGCTGCGGAATATCTGCTGATGGCGGCGGTGCTGATTGAAATTAAATCGCGCCTGCTGCTGCCGCAACCGGCCGGCATCGAAGAAGGCGAAGAAGCCGATCCGCGCGCCGAGCTGGTGCGCCGCCTGCTGGCTTACGAACAAATGAAGCTCGCCGCCGCCGGTTTGGACGCCCTGCCCCGCGCCGGACGCGATTTCGCATGGGCTTATCTGCCGCTGGAAATCGCCGTCGAAGCCAAACTGCCCGATGTGCACGTTGCCGACCTCACGCAAGCATGGCTGAACATCCTTTCCCGTGCCAAACATACCCGCAGCCATGCCGTGGTACAGGAAGCGATTTCGGTGCGCGCCCAAATGAGCAGCATCTTGCGTCGCCTGAACGAACGCGGGCAATGCCGTTTTTCCGAGCTGTTCCATCCCGAACAAGGCATCGCTTATGTGGTGGTCAACTTTATCGCCTTGCTGGAATTGGCCAAAGAAGGCTTGGTGCGCATCATCCAGCCGGAAAGTTTTGCCGAAATTGATATCCGCCTGAAAGACGACGGTGTTGAAGTTTCCGAGCTGCCTGCACAGGAAGAGCCGGAAGAAGCGGCGGCTGATTCTTCTGAAGAAGATAACGATTTGATTGGATAAAACATCTTTTCCAAGCATGTAAGCCATACACGCAACGAGGCCGTCTGAAAATTTTCAGACGGCCTCGTCGGCATCAAGGCTAACCTTTTGCTGTTTTACATATAGTCAATCTGCTTAGTGAGTAACTTCTACGACCACTCGGGCTTGATCCAAGCATGATGTATGCACTTGCTCTCAAGCGGATTAACCACATGCCGTTAAGGCATCAACATACCGCCGTTCACATGCAGGGTTTGGCCGGTAATGTATTTGGCTTGGTCGCTGGCCAAAAACAGCACGGCATCGGCAATGTCTTGCGCTTCGCCAAACTTGCCCAATGACGTTTGCGCGGTAAACATTTTGCGGGTTTCTTCGGGCAGCGCGCGGGTCATGTCGGTGTCGATAAAGCCGGGGGCGACACAGTTCACGGTAATGCCGCGGCTGCCGACTTCGCGTGCCATCGATTTGGCAAAACCGATCAGGCCCGCTTTGGCTGCGGCATAGTTGGTTTGGCCTGCATTGCCCATGGTGCCGACCACGGAAGTAATGTTGATGATGCGGCCGCTGCGCTGTTTCATCATGCCGCGCAATACGGCTTTGCTGGCACGGAATACTGATTTCAGGTTAACCTGCATGATTTCGTCCCACTCTTCTTCTTTCATGCGCATCAGCAGATTGTCGCGGGTAATGCCGGCGTTGTTGACGAGAATATCGAGCTTGCCGAATTCCTGTTCGATGTCTGAAATCAGGTTTTCGATGCCGTTTTCATCGGCAGCATTCAAGGCGCGGCCTTTGCCGCCCCATTGTGCCAAGCGTTCGCCGATGGCTTGCGCGCCGCTTTCGCTGGTAGCGGTGCCGATAACGGTTGCGCCGGCTTGTGCCAATGTGTCGGCAATCGCCGCGCCGATGCCGCGCGATGCGCCGGTTACCAAAGCGATTTTGCCGCTCAAATCTTGTGAACTCATGATATTTCCTTTTTTGATCTGTTGAAATGTTCAGACGGCCTTCAAATGAAGCCTGTTTAAGTTTAATAAAGTCGGTTGGTTTTCAATCAGCACACGCCTTATATCACAAATAAAGACCTTTGCAAAACCGCCTGATTCGGGCGTTACGGCAGGGTTGCACACCTTCTGCCGCTGCGAATCCGGCATAAATAATTTTGAAAACAGGCTTGTACAGGCATAAAAATAGAGTGAACCATCTAAATATTTAATAGTGAGGCCGTCTGAAAAAATTTCAGACGGCCTCATCATGGTTAGACGGTTATGCCTTCTCAACCGGCTCAGGAATTTGAAACACCTGCCGCAAATAGGCGAGGAAGGTATTGTTGTCGGTCATGGTTTTGCCCGGGCTGTCGGAAAGTTTGGCAACCGATTGGCCGTTGCACTCCACCAGTTTCAACACGATATTCAGCGTGGTATGGCCTAAATCGTTGGTGAGATTGGTGCCGATACCGAAGCTGGTTTTGAAGCGGTCTTTAAAATATTGATGCAGCGCCCATGATTTTTCGATATTCAGGCCGTCTGAAAAGGTAAGCATTTTGGTGCGGCTGTCGATTTTGAGCTTTTTGTAGTGGGCATAGGCTTTGTCGCCCCAAACATAAGGATCGCCGCTGTCGTGGCGCAGGCCGTCGAACAGTTTGGCAAAGTAAAGGTCGAAATCGCGCAGGAAGGCATCCATGCCCACTACGTCGGTTAGGGCGATGCCGAGGTCGCCGCGGTATTCTTTTACCCATGCTTCCAGCGCGGCTTTCTGGAAATCGCGCAGGCGCACGTCTAAAGCCTGAAACGCTTGCAGGAACTCATGCGCCATCGTGCCGATGGGCGTGATGTCGAGCTTTTTGGCCAAATAAACGTTGCTGGTGCCGCGCACGATATCGGGTGCGGCGGCAAGCAGGGTGCGGACAACGTGTTCCTGCCAAGCCAAAGTATAGCGTCGGCGCGTGCCGAAATCGGAAATGAGAAACGGCGGGTCGTTGGGGTTTTGAATCTTGGCCAACTCTTTGAGACGTTCCGCTTTGGCTTGCAAACGGCGTTCGCCTTCTGCAAGCACTTCGGGCGTTTCGAGGCGGCGGAAATACAGCTCGTTCACCATGGCGAGAATGTAAATCTCGAAAAACATCGCCTGTATCATCGGGCCTTCGACTTTGATATTCAGACGGCCTTCATCGTCGGTGCTCACATTGACGAAACGGCGTTTAAGCTGAAAAAGCTCCAAATAATCAACGAAATCGCTTTTGATAAAACGCATGGAACGCAAATAATCCAACTCGTCCTGCGTGAATTTCAATTCGCACAGCCAATCCAATTCCTGCTCTAAATCGGCCTTGATGTCGGCGAGCGGATAAACGGTTTGGTCGTTGTTGCGGCAGCGGAATTCATACACACCGTGCGCTTGGGGAAATTGGTGCAGGATAACCTGCAACATGGTGAATTTATATAAATCGGTGTCGAGCAGCGATTGAATGATAGGAGCGTTCGGTTTCATGATAATCGTCTTGTGCCTTATCTGGTGGAGCCGGATTGCCATTAAACCATGTTTGACAAGCTTTGTGGCTTTTTGTTTCAGACGGCCTGCCGTTCATGCTCGGCCCACGCCGTTTCAATCGTGAAGAGAAATCCGGAAAACAAACTCCGAGCCAATCCTGCCACACGCCCCAACTACAGGCTTATTCTTCATCGATACCGCGTGCCGCCACATACCACTTCACGCCGGCGGCTTCGAGCTGTTTGCACATGGCTTCATCAGGCGTTTGGTCGGTAAACACGGCATCAAATTCGGTAATATCGCCCATACGCACCAAAGCGTTACGGCCGAACTTGCTGTGATCGACACCCAAATAACACATACGCGCATTGTGCATCATCGCCTGCATCACGCTCACTTCTTTATAGTCGAAATCAAGCAGAGAGCCGTCTGCATCCACGCCCGACGCACTCAAAACCGCATAATCGGTTTTGAACTGATTAATAAAATCAACCGTGGCCACGCCGGTTACGCCGCCGTCTATCGGGCGCACCACGCCGGAAGTGATGATAACCGTGTAATCGCTGCGGCCGGATACAATCGACGCCACATGGATGTTATTGGTAATGATGCACAAGCCTTTGCGCTTTTTCACCAAGGCCATGGCCACCGCCTCGATGGTTGTGCCGATACTCAAAAACAGCGAAGCATTATCGGGAATATGCTCGGCAATCAAATCGGCGATGTGGATTTTTTCGTTTTGCAGCTTGGTTTTCTGCGTATTTAAATCTTCGTTTTCCAAGCCTTCGCCCAAAGTGGCACCGCCGTGATAACGCCGCAAAATATTTTCTTCGCACAGCTGGTTGATGTCGCGGCGTATGGTTTGCGGCGTCACATCCAGCTGCCGTGCGAGCTGCTCGATTGGCATAAAGTTATATTCGCGGACTAAAGCAATGATTTTTTCGTGGCGTTGTATGCGGGGTGGCATGGCTTATTTAGACTGATAATTTGTTAAAATAATTTTACATCATAAACTTATGCGGCGCATTGTGCCAAATTCGGCGCAAGGGTGCAAGCGGCTGTTGGGGTGTCTGTATAAACCTCAAAACCGCATATTGGAAAACACCACCATCAGAAAAGGTGCAATCACATTCACGACAAAGCCGAAGCTGATGGCGAGCGGTACCACCTGCAAACCGCCCGAACTCTGAATCACCGGCAACGTAAAATCAAGGCTGGTCGCCCCGCCCGAGCCTACCGCCGCACAGGGATAGCCGCGCATCAATACGGGAATAAACACCAGCGCAAAAAACTCACGCGACAAATCGTTAAGCAAGGCAATGCTGCCCCACACCGGACCGTAAGCCTCAGTCATCACAATACCCGAAAGCGAATACCAACCGAACCCGGATGCCAACGCTAACCCCTTGCTCCACGATACTTCCGGCACCAATGCTGCAAACAATATGCCGCCCAGCAAAGAAGATACCGTAAACAGCACGCTGGTTTGCACACCTCTGCGGTTTACCAGCACCTGCCGCAGAGTGATGCCGCTGCTGCGCAACTGCACCCCCACCAGCAGCACCATCAGCATCAGGCAGTAATTGCCCGTGCTTTCGGGCGGCAACCACCATCCGGCCATAACTTTACCCAGCATAAAACCCGCCGCCACACACCCGAGCTGATTGATGCTGCCGGCGATACTGACCCGACTTTTCCTGCCGCCGCCCTGCGTTTGCTGCGGATAACGGCGGTCGAACCACATCAGCACCAGCAGATTCATGCCCATCACGCACGCAAAAAGCAAAGCCGCCGAGCCAACAATGGTATCAATCTGCCCGCCCAAATCCTCCACCCGCGACAACGATACGCCGATCAACAGCAAAATCGCATAAACCAGCCACACCAAAGCCTTGTCCACCAACCGCAAATACAGCTTGGGTACACTAATGAAAAAGCCGAGAAAAAGCGGAATTAATACAGAAAGTAAAGTAATCAGACTATCCATAAGCCGTTCATATCGTTATTTCAGACGGCCCGCAGCCTCATGAAACCCTGGGGCTTGTCGTCAGAGGCCGTCTGAACCGTGCCCGATTAAAGATGAAACCAATGAAAACAGCTGCCCGCTCAGGCATACGGGCACATCAGGCAAAAGGCAGAATTATACCCCAACCGCCCTACCCCGAGCAGTCTAAGCAGACTCTGCGCGGACAGTGTTATGCTATATCGAAATAAAATCTATTATAAACAATAAGTTATTTACAAATTTTTCATTTACCCGTATGATAAAGCGCATGTCTCAACCATTGTAGAAAGAAAACCATGAGCAATTGCAAAACACACCCCGATCACGAGCACGTTCACGGCAGCGGCTGCGGCCATACCGCCATCAAACACGGCGACCATGTAGATTACCTTCACGACGGCCATCTGCATCACGAACATAACGGCCACTACGACGAGCACAGCTTGGACGTAAACGAAACCAACCCCGACGGCTGCCGTCCCGTACACGACTGCGCCGGCCATGTTCACGGCCCCGATTGCGGCCACGAAGCCGTACCGCACGGCGACCACACCGACTACATCGTTAACGGCCGCCTGCATCATCAGCACGGCGACCATTGCGATGATCACGGTCCCATAGAAATCGTTAAATAATCATTTAACAAACGGCTCAAAACCGTTTATCGGAAATCAATAAAACAAGACCCTTGCACTCGCTGCAAGGGTCTTTTGTTTGCTCTTGTTATGCCGGAACGGTTTTGGCCGGATATTCACACAAATCATGAATCAAACACTTTTCGCACAAAGGCTTTTGTGCCTTACAAGTATAACGCCCGTGCAGAATCAGCCAGTGGTGCGCGTCTTGCAGAAACTCTTTGGGCACAAATTTCATCAACTTGTCTTCCACTTCGCGCACATTTTTACCCGGTGCGATTTTCGTGCGGTTCGATACGCGGAAAATATGCGTATCCACCGCCATCACAGGCTGGCCGAACGCCGTATTCAACACCACATTGGCCGTTTTGCGCCCCACCCCCGGCAAGGCTTCCAACGCCTCGCGGTCGGCCGGCACTTCGCCTTGATACTGCTCCAGCAGAATGCGGCAGGTTTCGATGATGTGTTTTGATTTGGTTTTATACAGGCCGATGGTTTTGGTGTATTCCATCACGCCTTCCAAGCCTAAATCCAACATCGCTTGCGGTGTGGGTGCGGCAGGAAACAGCTTGGCGGTTGCTTTGTTTACCCCTACATCGGTTGCCTGTGCCGACAGCAGCACTGCAATCAGCAGCTCGAAAGGGTTGTTGAAATTCAGCTCTGTTGTGGGATGCGGATTGGCCGCACGCAAACGCTCGAAGATTTCTTGGCGGATCTGTTTGTTCATATTGAGATTGTGGTTGTGTTTGTGTCGGGTATTTTTATGGGGCAAATGAACCGAAATGTTTCAGACGGCAGCGCATATTATATATCAAGGCCGTCTGAAAGCCATTTCAGACGGCCTCATGCAAGAAAACGCAATCCGATTAAAAATGCCGTTATGGTCAATCAACATGATTTAAGCACGGCATTGCTGCCCTGCGTTAAAAGCGAGTTGAGTAACCATATCAAATCAAACGCCACAACATTCTGCCGGCAATCACCAGCAGCAAAATACCGAATGCCAGCTTGAGTTTTTCGGGCGGGAGCTTGTGCGCAACTTTCACGCCCAAAGGCGCGCACAACACCGTTGCCACGCTCAACACCACCACCGCGGGCAGATACCAAAATCCAAACGAACCCTCCGGCAACCCGCTCACATTCCAGCCGGAATAAAGATAACCCACTGCACCGGCCACCGCAATCGGCCAAGCCAAACCTGCCGAAGTGCCTACCGCTTTGTGCACGGGCACATTGCAATACATTAAAAACGGCACCGACAAAGAACCGCCGCCAATGCCCACCCAGCTGGAAGCAATGCCGAACACCGTACCCACGCCGGTCAAACCCGCGCCGCCGGGCAACCCCCTCGAAGGCTTAGGCTTGGCATCGGCTAAGGTTTTCAGCGCGATAACCACCGTAAAGGCAACAAAGAAAACCTGCAAAGCACTATTGGAAATATGCTTGGCGATAAACGAACCGACCAGCACCCCGAAAATCATGCCCGGCGCCATGCGTTTTACCACTTGCCAATCCACCGCGCCTTTGCGGTTTTGCGCCATCATGCTGGAAAAAGTGGTAAACACCATAATCGCAAACGACGTACCCACCGCCAAATGCTGGGCATGGGCAATGTGTTCCATCCCCTGCATTTGAAGCACCCACAACACCACCGGCACGATAATCATACCGCCGCCCACGCCCAGCAGCCCGGCAATGAAACCGGAAAAACCACCTACTGCCAGCATGATGAGAATCAATTCAAAATCGAGCATATTTTCTTCTTTTCTTTGCAGACTATCGTTCAAACGCTTACTTGGGTTAACCCGGGCATGGCGTTTGAACCTTTATTAAGTTATCGACTGTATTATTTTTAAACAACAAATTGCTCTGAATGCAAACAAACGCTTTCAGACGGCCTTCTTGCGCTTTTTAAACCACCGCCAGGCAAACATCGCATAACCCGACAGGCTGTATCCCAAGAAAAACAGGAACAGCACCAACGAAGGTTCCCACGCCGCCACCGCCAGAATCAGCATAAAGATAATCATGGCGAAAAACGGCACTTTGCGGCGCACGTTGATTTCTTTAAAGCTCCAAAACGGAATCTGTACCACCATCGAAAGCCCGGCAAACAAAGTAATCAGCAAACACAACCATTGCACATAAGGCAAACGCTCGTAACTGTGGTTCACCCAAATCATGCCCACAATCAAAGCCGCCGCCGTGGGGCTGGGAATACCGATAAACCAGCGTTTGTCCACCCTCCCGATCAAGGTGTTGAACAATGCCAGCCGCAATGCCGCACACGCGCAGTAGATAAACGCAACCGAATAACCGATTTTGCCGAACTGCCACAGCTGCCATTTATAGGCAATCAAAGCGGGCGCCACGCCGAAGCTGACCATATCTGCCAAGCTGTCGAGCTGCTCGCCGAACGCGCTTTGGCTGTTGGTCCAACGCGCCACCCGTCCATCCATGCCGTCGAGCAGCATGGCGGTAAACACCGCAATCGCCGCCGTTTCATAATGCCCGTGCATGGCTTGGGTGATGGCGAAAAATGCGGCAAACAGCGCGGCAATGGTAAAAGAGTTGGGCAGCAGATAAATACTGTGCTTACGCAAAGACGCACGATGCCGCTGGGTTGGATTGGGCTGTATATCCATTGTGTTTCCGATAAGGCTGTTTCGAGAAATTAAAGCGTTTTACTGGTTGATAAGATTATTATAGCGAAGATACGCCGCAGATGAGACTAAAGCGCGGGGTGCGCGTACGTCGGATATGTCGGGCTGCCGAGCACCAAACGGCGGGCTTACAGGCCCAAACGCTCTTTCATCCAACGCAGATACGGCACGAAGCCTCTGCTTACCGGCTGCATCAGAATCTGCGGGCAGTCGTAGCTGTGGTTTTGCACAACGGTTTTTTCCACCGCTTTATAGTGGCAGCGGGCGGTTTTAATCACGATGCGGATTTCTTCGTCGCTGCACAGTTCGCCGTTCCACACATATTGGCTGCGGATGGTTTCGTATTGCACGCAGGCGGCGAGACGGTTTTCCAGCAGCAGACTGCCGATGCGTTCGGCTTCTTCGCGGTTGGGCGCGGTGGTTACGACAACAACAGGTTTGAATTGGGGCATTTCAGACGGCCTTATCGAAAATTCAGCACGGGCCAGCCTTTTTCTTCGGCTTCCTGCTGCAAGGTTTCATCGGGGTTGACGGCTACGGGGTCGCTCACCAAACGCAGCAGCGGCAAATCGTTTTTGGAATCGCTGTAAAAATAGGTTTTGCCGTAGCTTTCGAGCGTTTCGCCGCGTGCGGCCAGCCATTCGTTCAGGCGGGTGATTTTGCCTTCTTTCAGGCTGGGCGTGCCGACGTACAGACCGGTATAGCGGCCGTCCGAACCGGTTTCGAGCTGCGTGCCGATAATGTTTTCAATGCCGAACATATGGCAAATCGGGGTGATGATAAATTCGTTGGTGGAAGAAATCACCAGCAGCTCGTCGCCTGCATCGCGGTGGCTCTGCACCAGCATTCTGGCCATCGGCGAGATGTGCGGGGCGATAAATTCGGCGGTAAATTCGCGGTGCATTTCGGCCAGCTCTTCTTTGCTGAAGCGGCTTAAAGGTTCGAGATGGAATTTAAGAAACTCGTCGATGTCCAAACAGCCGTTTTGGTAGTCGCGGTAAAACTTGTCGTTTTGGGCGCGGGTGTGTTCGACATCGACCACGCCTTTTTTCATTAAGTATTGCGGCCAAGAATGGTCGGAATCGGTGTTGATCAAGGTGTTGTCCAAATCGAAAATGGCGAGGTTTTTCATTCTGTTTCCTGTTGTTTTAAGAGTTGGCGCAGCAGCGGCAGGGTGATGCGTTTGCCCATCATTACGGCGTAGTTGTCGAGCGTGTCGAGCATCTGCATCAGGCTGTCCATATCGCGCCGCCAGTGGTTGAGCAGGTATTGGAAGATTTCCGGTTCTACGGTTAATTGTCGTGCCACCGCCATGCTCACTAATGCATTGATTTTTTCTTGGTCATTCAAAGGTTTGACATCGTAAACCAAACAATAGCCCATGCGTGTACGCAAGTCTTCGCGGATCACCAGTTGCGGCGGCGGCACGTCGGCACTCAGCAACAGAAAGCCGTGTTTGCTGTTGCGGAAGCGGTTGAAGGCTTCAAACAAGACCGCCTGCTCGCCGTCGTTGAGTTTGTCGACCTGATCCACCGCCAGATAGTCAGCTTCGAGCACTTGGTCGGTCAGCGGCGTGCAGGCGGCGTCGATATAAACGGCGTTGTGCCCCGCCTGCAATGCCTGCGCCACCCAAGCCTGCAAAAGATGGCTTTTGCCGGAACCCTGCTGCCCCCAAACGTAAATAAACTGCCCGTGCTGCTGTTGCAAAACGTGCAGAAGTTCGGCGTTCGACGTGCCTAAAAATTTGTCGAACGAAGGGTAATCGCGGGCGGCAAAATCAAAAATAAGCTGGTTCACGGAAACGGTTTTCAAACGGCTTTCAGACGGCACATTGTACGTTGTTTCAACAAACGGCAGCAAGCTGCGGCAAGCGTTTGGCAGGATTTAAAGTTTTCACTTAAAATGGCGAACTTTATACTTGTCGGGCCGTCTGAAACCTTTAAATTTAGATATTTGTTCAGACGGCCTTTGTGCCCATTTTTCCGAAAGCACGCCCGATGGAATTTATTTCAGCCATTATCGACTTTATCCTGCATATCGACCAACACCTTACCGAGCTGGCCGCCCAATACGGCGTGTGGATTTACGCCATTCTGTTTCTGATTATTTTCTGCGAAACGGGGCTGGTGGTTACGCCGTTTCTGCCCGGCGATTCGCTGCTGTTTGCCGCCGGCGGCATTGCGGCCATCGGTGAAATGAATATCCATGTGATGGTGGCGTTGCTGATTACCTCGGCCATCATCGGCGACGCGGTGAACTTTATGATCGGCAAATACTTCGGTGCCAAGCTGTTTGCCAACCCCGATTCCAAAATCTTCAAACGCAGCTATCTCGACAAAACCCACAAGTTTTACGAAAAATACGGCGGCAAAACCATCATCATCGCCCGCTTCGTGCCCATCGTGCGCACCTTTGCGCCGTTTGTGGCGGGCATGGCGAACATGCACTACGGCCGCTTTATCCGCTTCAACGTAATCGGTGCGGTTTTGTGGGTGGTGCTGTTTTCCTACGCGGGCTATTTCTTCGCCAATATTCCGGTGGTGAAAAACAATCTGGGCTTGGTGCTGGGCGCGATTATCGTGATTTCGGTGCTGCCCGGCGTGATTGAAATCATCCGTGCCAAACGTGCAGGCAAACGCGGCGGATAAAGCACCAAGCATTTACAATATAGTTAAGAAACCTTAGAGGCCGTCTGAAACATCATTTTCAGACGGCCTCTTTCATTTGGTTATAAACAAATAAACAAACATTCCTTTTATGGCCTGCGGCGGCAGGCGCACAATATCAGTCGGCATTAAACGCACAGTTCAAACACACGAAACCCATACCGCTATGTCTCTACACACTCCCAAATTCTGGCAAATCCCCGCCCCCGACCCAACCCGATCAGGCCGTCTGAAATCATTGGAAAACACACTCGGCGAACGTCTGCACGAGATTGCCGCGCGTTTTCCGCATGCCGTTTTAGCCTCCAGCCTCGCCGTAGAAGATATGGTGATTGCAGACATGATAGGCCGTCTGAAACTGCCGCTGCGCATCATCACGCTCGACACGGGCAAGCTCAACCCGGAAACCTCGGCCTTAATCGGCGAAACCAATATACGCTATCCGTTTGAAATCGAAGTGTTCCGCCCCGATGCCGAAGCTGCCGCCGCATTCGAGCGCACGTTCGGCCAAGCCGCCATGTATGAAAGCGTGGACTTGCGCCGCCAATGCTGCCACATCCGCAAAATCGAACCGCTCAACCGCGCTCTCGCCCAAGCACCGGCATGGTTAACCGGACAGCGGCGCAGCCAGTCCGATACCCGCAGCGGGTTGGATTTTGAAGAGTTCGACGGCGCACGCGGTATTGCCAAGTTCAATCCTATTTTCGACTGGGAAGAAGCCGACGTTTGGGCTTACGCACACGCGCATAATGTGCCGCTGAACGCACTTTACCGCTGCGGCTACCCCAGCATAGGCTGCGAACCCTGCACCCGCCCCGTGAAACTGGGCGAAAACATCCGTGCGGGGCGTTGGTGGTGGGAAAGCAGCGACAGCAAAGAATGCGGGCTGCACAAATAAGGTTGTCGCACCTGCTTGTTTCGCGTGGATTGGATAGAGAAGAATGAAAACGCGTATTTGAGGCCGTCTGAAAGCGAGCTTGTGGGCTTCGCTAAAACACACCTTCCCGACGGCCAACATCTTGCGGCGGGGCGGATTACCTATCCGCCCGCATGTGATTTTCAGTAACGGAACATTGAAACCAATATTTTAGTTACCAACTGATTTCAAAAAGCTTTCACATTACTTGCTGTGAAGAAAACGAGTGGCTTCTTCCCATTGCCCCGACAACACCAGCGGCAAGCCCTGTATGGATTTGGCGATGGCATCGTCTATCGCCTGCCGGTCTTCGGCGCTGGGCTTGTTAAGCACATAACCCACCACCAGATTGCGGTCGCCGGGATGGTCGATGCCCAAACGCAGCCGGTAAAAGCCGGGCGTGCCCAGTCTGGCTTGAATGTCTTTCAGGCCGTTGTGGCCGCCGTTGCCGCCGCCGAGCTTGAAGCGGATGCGCCCGCAAGGGATGTCCAATTCGTCGTGTACCACCAAAATTTCTTCCGGCTTGATTTTGTAAAACGATACCAATGCCGCCACCGCCTGACCGGAGCGGTTCATAAACGTATTCGGTTTCAGCAGCCATATTTCGCCTTCGGGGCGGGTAACACGCGCCACTTCGCCGAAAAATTTTTTCTCTTCCTTCAAGCGGGCGTTCCATGCCCAAGCCAATTCGTCTATCAGCCAAAATCCGGCATTGTGGCGCGTGTGGGTGTATTCCGCGCCGGGGTTGCCCAGCCCGACGATTAATTTGATTTCCGACATTTTATCTTTCCATATTTATGGCCGTCTGAAATTTCAGACGGCCTGATGTATCTTCTGATTCGCCTATTTATTTAATATCAAAAAAGCACAGCCGCCATATCGCCAAACACGGCTCAATCGGCTTCTTTATTATTCCGCACGCGCAAACGGCGGGCTTCTTTGGGATCAATCAACAGCGGACGGTACACTTCCACGCGGTCTTTATCGCGCAACACCGTATCGTCTTTCACCGCTTTGCCGAAAATACCCAACGGCGCATTGTGCACGTCTGCTTCGGGAAACTCTTCGGCAATGCGGCTCTGCAACACCGCCTCGCGCGCGGTTGTGCCGTCTGAAACGGAAAGACGCTGCAACAGCTGCTTATCTGCCGTGCCGTACACAATTTCAATTTCAACCATAGCGGCGGTCTGCCTCTTTAACGAATGCGTCCACCAGCGTGCGCGAAAGGTGGCTGAACACCGGCGAAATCAGTGCGGAAAGCAGGCTGCTGGAAAAATCGTATTGCAGTTTGAATTCGATTTTGCAGGCATCGTCGCCCACGGGAATAAACTTCCATGTGCCTTGCAGGGTTTTGAACGGCCCTTCGAGCAAGTTCATACGGATTTCGCGCCCCGGCACGTTGTGGTTGTGCGTGGCGAAAGACTGCTGAACTTTCATATAGTCCATAAATAAACGCGCTTTCAGCTCGTTGCCGCTGCGCTCGATGATTTCGGTTTTGCTGTACCACGGCAGAAACTGCGGATAATCTTCCACCCTATCCACCAGCTCGAACATCTGCTCGGCACTGTGCAGCACCAACATATTTTTTTCTACGGTTTTCATACGGTTTTGTACGCGCTAAAAGGCGGCATTATAACAAATAAAACTGCCGGCCAACTTGCCCGTCCTGCATGCCCATCTCTTCCCAGCCCATACTTTTCAGACGGCCGTCTGAAAAAACACCGCCAACTGCCACACCGCCCATGCCGATACGGTCAAACCCGCGCACAAACGCACCGTTTTATGTTGCAGCCACGCTTTCAACTGCGCCGCGAAAAAGCCCATCGCCAGCAGGTTGGGCAGCGTACCCAATGCAAAAGCCAGCATATACATGCCGCCCTGCGACGCGCTGCCGCTGCCCAACGCATACAGCGACGCGCTGTACACCAAACCGCACGGCAGCCAGCCCCACAACATGCCCACGGCAAAACAGGCCGGCACGCTGCGTATCGGCAGCAGCTTATTCAGCAGCGGGTTCAAACGCTTCCACACCGGCCTGCCCACTGCCTCCACTTTCACCACTAAGGCCGACAAACCGGCAAGATACAGCCCCAACAGCAACAGCAGCACATTCGCCGCCACAAACAAACCGTTTTGCAGCCACCGCGTTTCATCCAACGAAATCCCCACCTGCCCCAGCAAACCGAGCAGCACGCCGATCAGCACATAACTGCTGATCCGCCCCGCATTCAGCAGCACAATCAGCCAAAAGCGGTTGATATGCGGCGGCAACTGCAAGGCAAACGCGCTGCTCAACCCGCCGCACATGCCCACGCAATGCCCGCCGCCGAAAAAGCCGATAAGAAACAAAGTCAAAAAAGTGATGTCGCCGTTCATAAACCATACCGGTAAAAAGCAGAAACAGAGATACCCGGCAGCGCCGGCCATCCCAACCGGAAAACATATTCATATTATTGTAACAACATTGCCGCGCACTGCCGATTGCTTCATTTCCAACGGCATGTTTCCCGCATTTTTTCCACAAACCGCACGGCATGCTACGGCATATCGCAAGAAAGTGTGAAAAACTGTAAAAACATCTGCTTAAATGGAATATATGCACTTGTTTTCACCGTGCAGGGACCTATATTTTCGTTTACAATCACACCATTGAAACTTAACGAATCTGTTTAAAAGGAAACACTGTGAACAAAACGCCAAAATACATTGCCTTGGTGCTTGCTTCTGCATTGGTCTTAAACGGCTGCGATAAAGTGGACAGCTTTTTCGGCAAGCAAGACGAGCCGCAAAAGGATTTGGTACAAAAAGTAGAAACGCAAACCGACAGCGGCAAAGTAGAAATGCTGCTGCCCGACTTTACCAAACTGGTCGAACAGGAAGGCCAAACGGTAGTCAATATTCAAGCCCTCCAAGCCCCCCGCGCAGGCCGCAGCAACGACAATATGGACTTGAACCAGTTTCCCGACAACGATCCGTTTTACGAATTTTTCAAACGCCTCGTACCCAACCTGCCCGACATTCCCGAGCAGGAAGACGACACCGAACTGCATTTCGGCTCGGGCTTCATCATCAGCCCCGACGGCTACATCCTAACCAATACCCATGTGGTCGGCGGCATGAGCAACATCAAAGTGCTGCTCAACGATAAACGCGAATACACCGCCAAATTAATCGGCTCCGACGTGCAATCCGATGTAGCCTTGTTGAAAATCGACGCCGAAAACCTGCCCGTCATCAAAGTCGGCAATGCCAAAGACCTTAAACCCGGCGAATGGGTGGCCGCCATCGGTGCGCCTTTCGGCTTCGACAACAGCGTTACCGCAGGCATCGTGTCGGCCAAAGGACGCAGCCTGCCCAACGAAAACTACACGCCGTTCATCCAAACCGACGTTGCCATCAACCCCGGCAATTCGGGCGGCCCGCTGTTTAACCTGAAAGGTCAGGTTGTCGGCATCAATTCGCAGATTTACAGCCGCAGCGGCGGATTTATGGGTATTTCGTTTGCCATTCCGATTGACGTAGCCATGAACGTGGCCGAACAGCTCAAAGCCGGCGGAAAAGTACAGCGCGGCCAACTCGGCGTGATTATTCAAGAAGTTTCCTATAATCTGGCCAAATCGTTCGGCCTTGAAAAAGCCTCCGGCGCATTAATTACCCGCGTGCTGCCCAACAGCCCCGCCCTGAAAGCAGGTTTGCAGTCCGGCGACATCGTGCGCAGCGTAAACGGAGAGGAAGTCCGCCAATCCAGCGACCTGCCCGTAATGGTCGGCGCGATTGCCCCGGGCAAGGAAGTCACACTCAATGTTTGGCGCAAAGGTAAAGAGCAACAAATCAAAGTGATACTCGGTGCCAGCGGTAACGACACCGAAACGAGCAACGCAGGCAACAACGATCCGATGTTTTCTACCGACGGCCAAGCCTTTGCGGTTGAAGCGGTGGGTCTAACCATGAAAGTGCGCACATCCAACACCGGCAAACGCTTGGTGGTGGTTAAAGCCGAAGGTCCCGCCGAGCGTGCCGGCTTGAGACGGGGCGACGAAATCGTTACCGTGAACCATCTCAACGTAGAAGACGAAGCCACATTGAAAAGCGCGCTGGAAGGCGCGGGAAAAAATATTCCGCTGTTGGTGGAACGAAACGGCGATACCATTTTTATGGCTTTAACCCTGCCGTAAAACCAAGCGTAAGTCTTTGCCGTTCAGGCGTTTACACCTTTTTTCAGACGGCCTCTTGAGGCCGTCTGAAATCTTTTGGCGCAACTCTTTTTGGAAAGTAGCGCAACCATGTCTGCCAACCCCGGCATTCTTTCCCATGTATCGCTCGGCACCAACCGTTTTGAAGAAGCGGTGGCGTTTTAAGACAGAGTGTTGGCTAAGCTCGGCATCGGGCGGGTTTTGGATTTAAGCGAACACCGAGCCGTGGCTTACGGTCGCGTCTATCCCGAATTTTGGATTCAAGCTCCGCACGACAGACAACACGCACAAACCGCCAACGGCGCACCCGGCCCGCGCCCGCATTACGGCAAAAGTATTACTGCTGCTTTGTGCGCGATTTGGACAGCCACAAAATCGAAGCGATGGCTTGGCTTGCCGCGTAAAACGGCTGATGCTAGGTTAAGGCCGTCTGAAAACCCTTTTTTTCAGACGGCCTATCTATATAAACGCCACACTATCGATCACATGCCTACTGCCTGCCGTTTCAGTCTTGTATAATCTTTTCTTTTCCGCACCACCTTCCCTATTTGTTGAGAAAACTTATGACCAAACCCATTATCCCGCGCGGCCCCGTGATGGCCGATGTCCACGCCTTCCGTCTCACCGACGAAGAAAAACAACGCCTGCTCGACCCTGCCGTCGGCGGCGTGATTTTGTTCCGCCGCAATTTTGAAAACGTTGCCCAACTCAAAGAATTGGTAAGAGAAATCAAAGCATTGCGCTCGCCCGAACTGATTATCGCCGTCGATCACGAAGGCGGACGCGTGCAGCGGTTTATCGACGGCTTTACCCGCTTGCCCGCCATGAATGTGCTCGGCGAAATTTGGGATACGCAAAGCCCCGAAGCGGCCAAAGCGCAGGCCGAGCAAGTGGGTTGGGTGTTGGCAACCGAATTGAGCGCGTGCGGCGTGGATTTGTCGTTTACGCCCGTGCTGGATTTGAACTGGGGACAATGTGCCGTGATCGGCAACCGCAGCTTCCACGGCAAGGCCGAAATCGTTACCGAGCTGGCGCTGGCTTTGCAGAAAGGCTTGAACAAAGGCGGTATGAAATCGTGCGGCAAACACTTCCCCGGCCACGGTTTTGTCGAAGGTGACAGCCATCATGTTTTGCCGCAAGACGACCGCAGTTTGAGCGAATTGGAAGCCGCCGACATCGTGCCCTTCCGCCGCATGAGCGCGGCAGGCATGGCGGCCGTGATGCCCGCGCATGTGGTTTACCCGCAAGTCGACAGTCAACCAGCGGGATTTTCGGCCAAATGGCTGAAAGATATTCTGCGTGAAGACATCGGTTTCAACGGCATGATTTTTTCAGACGACCTCACCATGGAAGGCGCGTGCGGAGCGGGCGGCATCAAAGAGCGGGCAAAATTATCGTTTGATGCCGGCTGCGACATCGTGCTGGTGTGCAACCGCCCCGATTTGGTCGATGAATTGCGCGAGGGTTTTGTGATTCCATCCAACCCCGCATTGGCCGACCGCTGGCAATACATGGCCAATACCCTGCCCGCCGAACAAGCCGCCGCCGTAATGGAAACGCCCGAATTCAAAGCTGCCCAAGCCGCTACTGCCAAACTGGCCACGCCGAAAGATGTTGCCGGCGGCGTGAAAGTGGGCGAAGCGTTTTAGCAACTTCGTCTTTCAAACACAAACAAACACCCCGCCCGATTGGCTGAAAAGCTGATCAGACGGGGTGTTTAGATCATTTCAGACGGCCTGAACTTAGCGGTTTCTATAACCGGGTTACACTCAACACACCTTTAACTTCGGAAAGGCTGGCTAAAACACGCGGTAAATCATTTACTTGCCGCACTTCCAGCGTGAACCGCATACTGGCTTCCAAATCGCGGCTTTGGGTTTGTACGGCGGTAACATTCAGTTTATGGCGTGCCAAGGTGTCGGAAACATCGCGCAGCAGGCCGCCGCGGTCTTGGGCGCGGATTTCTATATCTACGGCAAACACTTGGCCTTCTTGTGTTTGTGCCCAGCTTGCACTCAACACTTTATCGGGCGATTGTTCGGCAAGATGTTGGAACGAGGGGCAGTTGCTGCGGTGCACAGATATACCGCGTTCGCGGGTAACGAAGCCGACAATTTCATCGGGCGGTGCGGGTTTGCAGCATTTGGCCAATGTGGTCATCAAGCCGTCTTCACCGTCGATCAATATGCCGTTTTTGCCGCCTTTTTTGATTTTAGACTGCTTGACGATGGTGGTTTCGTTCAAAGGTGCAGGAGGCGGTTCAACCAATGTGCCGCATGCTTTCTGCAGCGCGCGGGGGGAAATTTCACCTTGACCGACGGCGGTGTATAAATCGTCGATTTTCTTAAAGCCGAGTTTTTCAGATAAATCTTGGAGATTGGGCTTGCAGGATACTTTCGCAAGCTGTTTTTCCAATTGGCTGCGTCCGTTTTCGCGCACGGCATCGGCGTTCTGCTGGCGGATAAAGGCGCGTATTTTGCTGATGGCTTTGCTGGACTTTACCCAACCTTCATACAACCAGTTAACGGAAGGTTTACCTTCTTTGGCCGTAATGATTTCTACACGCTGGCCGTTTTCAAGCTGAGTGGAAAGCGGCACGATTTGGCCTTCGACCTTGGCGCCGCGACAACGGTCGCCGATGCTGCTGTGCAAAGCGTAGGCGAAATCGATGGGCGTGGAACCGTTAGGGAGCGAAAGCACTTTTCCGTGCGGAGTCAACACATATATCGTGTCGTTAAACAGCTCGGTGCGGAAGGCACCTGCTAAATCCTCACGGTCGTGGTCGGCCATGTTTTCGCGCCAATCGAGCAGTTGGCGCAACCAAGCGATTTTTTGCTCGTAGGCATTGTCGCCGCGCCCGCCTTCTTTATAACGCCAGTGAGCGGCCACGCCGAATTCGTTGAATTGATGCATATCGAAGGTGCGTATCTGTACTTCGACGCCTTTGTCTTCGGGGCCCACAACAACAGTATGCAGGCTTTTGTAGCCGTTTCCCTTGGGCTGGGCGATATAGTCGTCGAATTCCCCCGGAATCGGCTGCCACATGCTGTGTACAATCCCCAGTGTGGTATAGCATTCGGGAATAGTGTCCACCAAAATACGGACGGCACGGATATCATACAAACCGTCGAACCCGATTTTTTTCTTAACCATTTTGCGGTAAATCGAATAAATATGCTTCGGGCGGCCGGCCACATCATAATGAATGCCGTATTTGTCTAACTCATTTCGCAGCGCTTGAAGAAAATGCTCGATATATTCCAGCCGTTCGGTGCGCTTTTCATCGAGCAGGCGGGCGATTTCTTTGTATTGTTCGGGGTTTTGATGGCGGAAGCCCAAATCTTCGAGCTGCCATTTGAGTTGCCATACGCCCAAACGGTTAGCGAGCGGAGCGAATATATCCAGCGTTTCTTTGGCCAATGCCCTTTTTTCTTCACTGTCGGGCAGCGTGCCGATAAACTGCATGGTGCGGGTACGCAGGGCAAGTTTAATCAGCACAACGCGGATGTCGCTAACCATTGCCAACAGCATTTTGCGCATGGTTTCTGCTTGTTGGGCGCGTTCTTCCGGCGTGGCGAGACTGTCAACGCGGGCGAAATGGGTGAGTTTCTGTACTTCGTCTATGCCTTTCACCAAATTGGCAACGGTGGCATTGCATTTTTCGGCAACCGTTTCCTGCCATTCGGGGCAGTAAGAAGAAATTTCAGTCAAGATAGTGGCGGCAACAGCTTCAGGCAGCAAGTCCATATCGGCAACCATTTGCGCCGCGCCTAAGAAATTACTCATTAAAGGCTCGCCGTTGGCAGTAAACCCGTCAACGGGATAACATTCTTCCGCCAATTTGCGGGTGTTGAGCAGCAGTTGGGCATCACGTTCATTGAGTTTGGCAACGTATTCGTTAAACCATTTATAGTAAGCATTGAGATCCGGTGCGATGCTGCTGGGTGCTTGTGCGATGTGTGTCATTGCTTTCCCCGATAAGTCCGATATGTAACGGCTATTGTATAGCGGATTCAAATTTGACGTACAACTTTCCAAGCAGAAAAAATCCGTGATCGACAACATGTCGGCTTAAAACATATTAAGGCCGTATCGTTCTGAGCCGACACCCAAAATCACTTGTTTCGGCTCAAGCAAAAGCTGTTTTACACAAAATGTAAACAATCCGATCGCTCAACCAAATCTCAGTTTTTTGTTTCAGATGCAGCCTTCAATTATCCAAATATCTTATTTTATTGTGATTTTTATTATAAAAATAATAAACATATTTAA